>JBFJON010000013.1:0-10473 GCA_041617575.1 Nitrospirales bacterium
CCACAGAATGAGCTGAATATGTCTGAGATTGAATCGGTGGGGGGTAGAGAAGAGACCTTCACGACATCCAAAAGGTAAGATGAACACGCCATACGTTGCGAGATCCGATCTACGAACCACCCGCGCCCACATCTGTTGCCTTGATGTATCCCAGCACGACATCACCTCGAGCTAAAATGCCTTTTAAGATTCTTCCGCTCAAGACAGGGACGCGGAGCAAATGATGCTTCTGGAGCAGACGAAGGATGTCGAGAAACGGTGTATCTTCAGTGATGGTCACCACTTCACGACTCATAATTTCACTCACAGGGATATTCCGGAGATCCTTTTCGGCTTCCATCAGGCAAAGCAAATCATATTCACTGACGAGTCCGAGTAATGCGTGGTCATTATTCACGACCGGTACGCTGCCGCAATTGCCTTCGTATAACTTGTGTGCAGCAGTAAGTGCCGAATCCGTTGGCTGGCAGGTGACGAGATGATCTTCCATCAGCTGGTGGGCCCGCAGCGTTTTCGGATCGCATCGTTTGCCCAGCCATTCTACTCGACGCATGGCACTCGTCCCTTCGAGCTATGGTTCATAATACGCTTCCGACTATGCCTTGCCACTTTGAAGTTACTCATTATACCTGTTGATTACCAGAAAAGTATTACCCACCCATTTCAAACGGGGATATTGGCTCCATTTCAGTTGTGAGAAATTTATCCATTGTCATGTCTGACACGTGTTTCTGTGTGTCTATCGCCTTTCCTCCAAGCCCTGTTCGCCTTTTGGCTCATTTAAACGAAAATGGCCTAACCTCATCGGGGGGTCTAGATGAATAGGTGGATCAGGATTGCGCGGCAAGCTGTCTTCATGGGTGTTCTTGGTGTTGCGCTTCCGTTAGGATGGTCCGTCATGATTCCGATGCCGGGCGAAAGCTACCATGGTCCACTTCCCCCAGCGACCGATGAGCTCCGTGCGCTTGAACACGAACTGCGATCATACGTGCATATGTTAGCAGGTGAAATTGGTGAACGAAATGTATTCCACTACACCCAGCTCGTCAGAGCGGCTGAATACATAGGGAAGACCCTATCGGAAGCCGGCTATGAGGTGGCGTGGCAAGAATATGAAGTCTCTGGACAGATCTGCAAAAACCTGGAGGCTGAAGTGCGTGGCACAGAAAGACCAGATGAAATTGTGCTGATCGGCGCACATTATGACTCCGTCAAAGGCAGTCCTGGTGCTAACGATAACGCAACGGGCGTTGCAGCCACCCTTGCCTTGGCGCGCGCGTTTGCACAGAACCCGGCCCCACGCACGCTGCGGTTTGTGGCATTTGCCAACGAGGAGCCACCGTTCTTTCAGACAAGGCACATGGGGAGCCGAGTCTATGCAAAACGCAGCCGCCAACGTGCCGAAAATATCATCCTGATGCTCAGTCTGGAAACCATTGGGTATTATTCAGACGAACAGGGCAGTCAAAGTTACGTGTTCCCGCTTCACTTCTTTTATCCATCTACGGGAAATTTTATTGCCTTTGTGAGCAATGTAGAGAACGGGCCATTGGTGAGACGCCTCATCGGAAGCTTTCGACAACATGCGTCGTTTCCGTCAGAAGGCGGAGCACTTTGGGGATGGCTCCCTGGGGTTGGGTGGTCAGATCATTGGGCCTTTTGGAAAGAAGGATTTCCCGCAGTTATGGTGACCGATACCGCGTTGTTTCGCGACCCCGCCTACCACACCTCTCATGATGCTCCCAAAAACATCCATTATGAGCACTTCGCGCGGGTAGTGTCAGGCCTGCAACGGGTGATCGCCGAATTTTCACGGTCCCCAGGAGCAGCAGAGCTGTAGTTCGTGCTTTTATATTTTTCATAAGCTCTATTCCCTCACCCCAAAGGGGCAAGGGAATTTGAATTGAATTAGTTGCCAGTTGAACCTAAGAGACGTTTTAGTGTCTTCCTAAGTGATTTTCGAAAGGATTGGTCCACTGATCAGGTGAGGAACCCCCAAATCTTAGTGAGCTGATCCGCAGGGGGATGATACGAGCGAAGGGCGCGCAACTGGGCAGAATCATCTTTCTCGTGTTCCGGCCAAAGTTCGAAACGCTCTCCAGATGGGGGAGCGATCGAAGAGACATAATCCCAATCGTCACCATCACTAAACACAACGATGGTCCACCCGTTGCTTGTTTGGTATTTGACCTTGCCCGCAAGGATATCTCCTTCAACTAATGCCACAGAGATTGCACCTTTCTCAATATCGTCAAGAAGCCGTTGCGCTGCATCATAGAATCCCTGCCTGGTCATCATTCTCCCTCTCACGTTAGTGTTTTTTAATCAAAACTCGAATATTCATGCCACCAGAGTAAACTTCGAGACATGATTTCGGTCGCATGCGTCTGGATATTGGAGGAATGCCTTGTGAAAACCAGGAAGACTAAGTTGAATTCGCATTTAGGGTTTATGGGCTGGGGGGACCCTTCTCGGCTTGCCCTGTCATCGGAACAAACCTTACCGGCAACAATTCGGTTCTCTGGTAGCCTTCTTCGGTTCGTCGAATTAGGACCAGGTTTTGCGAATAGTCCCCGACCGGAAGAATAAGACGGCCTCCAACCGCTAACTGATCTAAGAGCGGTGAGGGAATATGGTCGGGCGCGGCGGTAATTATAATGGCATCGAAGGGGCGTTCTTCAGGCCAACCCTGGTAACCATCCCCCGCTCGCACCAAGACATTGTCATAACCCAACTTCGATAAATTGTCTCTGGCGTACTGAGCGAGTGGTTTGACAATTTCAATGGTAAACACTTGCACGCCAAGTTCTGCCAGGATGGCGGCCTGATATCCTGATCCTGTCCCAATTTCCAAGACCTTCTCTCCTGGTTGCAACTTTAGAGCTGCCGTCATATAGGCCACAATAAAGGGTTGTGAAATCGTCTGCGCATGGCCGATAGGGAGCGGAAAATCTCCATAGGCATCTTCCGACTCATAATCCGGAATAAAATGATGGCGTGGCACGCGCCTCATGGCAGCCACAACCCTTGGATCAGTGATTCCTCCACCCACAATTTGGGTATCCACCATCCAATCCCGTTCACCCTGTCGCGAATGTTCGTTAGGTAGATCCATAGTTTGATTTCCATTTCCGCATCCGAATACGATGCCCAATACTCCAACAACAATCACAAAGAAGGCAAGTGGAACATTCGTTGAACGCATAAGCCTTATTCACTTGCCTCCAAAATGGAAGGAAGATAAAGCATTTTTCCATTCATTATTGTAACATTGTAACGGACAAGACCCTGATCACTCCTATTCGCAGGTTTGTTGCACTCATCCTTTCCTCCCTTTCGCCATCCCCGCCAGCGGTAAGCGGAGATCCATCTGAAACGAACCCAAGATGGATGGCCGATAAAAAATGTCGGGAATGACGAGAAAAAAGATTCCGTTTTTACGAAAAAGACAGCATGCTAAAGATGTCTTTCCGTGTCACGTGCTACACCTCCATATTTCGGATGTTATTTCTTTGAATAAGATTCTCAATCGACTCCCGGTTTGCGAATGTTTTTTCTCATGAACAAGTAAATTGGAATACCTCCACTCAGGGTCAGGCAGGCCCAGAAAGTTTCAACAGGTTTTTCCAGACTCAGAACGATCATGATTACCCCTGACACGAGGATATAGAATGCGGGCAATGCCGGATATAGTGGCACACGAAAGGGACGGACCAATTGAGGCTGTCTTTGGCGAAGGATTATGACCGCCCCAACAGTGAGAGCGGTAAACATGGTGATAATTATTCCACTGTAAATGACAAGTTGCTCAAAGGTTCCAGAAAGCACCAACACCGTCACCCACAGGCTTTGCAGAAGAATGGAGCGCACGGGGGCTCCTGCCTGATGTTGGGTGTCTGAAAAAAAGGTGGGGAGGAAACCGTCCAGAGCCATCGCGTAGTAGACCCGCGGTCCCGTCCACACCATCGCACTCACCGCACCGGCGATGGAAATGCATAACATGATAGTCACAAAATTTGCCGCCAGAGGACCAAACATCTCCACCGCGGCTTTTTCAGCCACAGGCATCAAAGGAGGTTCTGCCAGAGTGTGTAATGGTAATGCATAAAAATACACGAGGTTGAGAACCACATATAACGCCCCAACCAAGAGGGTGCCTCCTATCATCGTACGCGGTATGGAGCGGGTTGGATTCATGATTTCTCCGGCAATGTATCCCGCGGCATTCCATCCTGAATAGGCATAGGTGACAAAGATAAACGACACCACCAAGGTTCCTATCCCCACATTAGATTTTTGAGGAGTTATCGCCAGATACTGCCAATCCCCATCCCCAACCGTGAACGCCCCCACAACAAGAAACGCAATGGCCCCTACCTTTAAAATAGTGAGAACCTGTTGAAGAAATCCACCCGGTCCAACCCCTCCCACATGAACAGCGGTCAGACTCCAAATCAGCGCCAAGGCAACCCCTTGGGCTTGAAGGATGGAATCGACACCACCGGGCACAAGTTGGAGCACATATGCAGCAAAACCCATGGTTCCCGCGGCAATGGCCGCGCCAAAGCCAACAGTAAATGAGGCCCATCCGCTCAAAAAAGCTATAAAAGGGTGATACGCTTCGCGAAGATATATATAGTCGCCTCCCACCCAAGGAAAAGCCGCCCCCAGCTCGCTGTAACACATGGCACCTGTGAGGGCCAACAAAGCTCCCCCACCCCACAGGGCCAGAATGAGCCACGGATCACCCACGTCCCGGGCCATAAACCCAGTGGTAGTGAAAATTCCCGTTCCCACCACACTACTAATCAGCACGCATGTGGCGGTAAACCCGCTTATCCGTCGGGCTCCCCCTTCAGGAGGTGTGTTATGGGGTGAACCTTCAGACAATGTTTCGTCAACAATCAATTATGCGACATAACTGACAAAGGGACGTATCGGTTCAGTCATTGACCTCTTCTCGTATACATGTCCAATCAACTTCATGAGCACACTCAACATATCCCAAATTTCCCAGTGGCCAAGGCATTGCAAAATCTTTCCATGTCAACTAGTTCATTCTTGATCAGATCTTGAACGTCACCAGTAATCCGTTTCAAGGAATACCCTCTTTTCAGACCCACCTGGGCCGAAACTACCAAAGGATGATTGATGGGCTGACCGATCCTACTCACGAGCCATACCGTAACGTTGCCAACGCCACGGATCTCCGCATGAATGCGCATCGCCAATTCATGGGCCAGAACATTATAAATTTTTCCAACATGACTCACCGGGTTTTTCCCTGCGGCGGCCTCAACACTCATGGGTCGATTCAAAGAAATAAGCCCACAGACTCTGTTTCCACGCCCCACTTGTCCAGAATCCCCCTGTTCTGCAGAGGTTCCCAACAGGGTCAGATACATCCCCTTCAATCCTTGTTTAACTCGATCAAGAGCGTTCAAAGTCACTTGAACCCGTTTACACCCATGAGATTGCTTGTGAATAAAGTTCTGTAAATTGTGAAGGACTTTTTCTTTGGCCTCAAAATAGTATTTCTCGGAGTTAATCCTTTTGGCCAAAAAGGGCATAGCCACCGTCAATGAGAGATTGCGGTCAATGCGAACCCCCATCACTTTGACATCCTCTCCTGTTTCAGGATGTTCCTGTTTGAACCCTGGACTATTTAAATAGTTTTCGACACCAAGCACTAATTGTTCAGTCGGGGTAAGCGGGTAGAACCCCACCCCGGCAGAAGTATCGTTCGCGGGTAACAGCCCAGACCCCCGCTCAAAAATGGCTCCAAGCTCGACTGACGTGGGTTGCAATTCCATTTGATATTTCATGTGCGTATCAGGATTAACATGCGGCAAATTGCTCTTGATCCAGTTTTGCGCAGCCTCAACCGCCAATTCGGAGACGGGAATAGTTTTTCGGCCTAGACCGAAGGAAGCCCGATCGCCAACAATCAGACGTATGGGTTGGATGACGCGCCCCTTCCCCAGTTGCAACTTCACTTGACCCGCAACCAGCATGCACTTGTCAATATTATGGTGCAAGATACGACCGAAGGTGTTTTGGTAAGCCTGCGATAGTTGAAGCGAAATCGATTCGGCAATGGCATCACAGATCGTATCGGGATGCCCTTTCCCTTTTCGTTCAACTATCTCCAGGGATTGAGTCTCAGGCGGAGGACCTACATTCTGATTAATCTCAATATGTGTCTTCATAGGTACGTAACAAGGAAAAACGTTTTTTTACGAACCCTTTTCCCGCCCGAAAACATCCACAACATTACCACCACCAATAGGGCACCCAGTAGGGACTCCAGTAAGGGCCCCAATAGGGATACATGTATGGATAGGGTTGAAGGACCCGATCAGTTCGAATGGGCGGCCAAACCGTTAGCCTTTTAATCACCAGGGTGGGGAAGTCATAGGTCGTTTCATCCAAAGGTAAGGTCACCATCCCGGAAACTTCTCCGACCACCGTCACCCTGGTGCCGAAAGGGAGGGTCGCAGGATCTAAAAATTTTTCTTGAAGAGCCAAAAACCGTCCTCTGGAATTTTGGAGAGACTCAATCGGTTGCATTTTACGATTCAACGGAAGTTGAAGCACCTCTATCTGGGTGGCATTTTCAAGACGTTTGGCAGAAAGAATCTGTCCACCAACTACCAGGATTTGTCCTTTATATGGCAAGGGGTTTTCGAGTAATTGGACAAAGGAAATATCACGATTCACTCGATCTTCCATGTCCTTGGGCACGACCTGAACGCCAGAGCAGCTAACCATAAACAGGAAGTAGCCTCCAAACACCACGAGACAGAATACTTTATCCTGTTTCATTTCATACCTTCCATGGTTCCAACCTTTTGCTGGAAGAGTACAAGAGTCCAGCGCTTCGTTATGGGTCCATCTTTTTTTAAACGTTGCGCAGACAGTCATTTCATGGAGCGGTAATCTCACTGGACTTTTCTCGTAAAGTAATGACGAGTTCCTTATAAGAGGAGCGGTGGATGATTCGAGCAAATTGACTACGATAGTTCTTCACCAAACTCACCCCATTGACCACCACATCATAGACACGCCAAGTGCCGCCCTTTAATATAAGCCGGTAATCTAAAGAAATTTCGGTCTTGGCAGAATTCATGTTGGTTTGCACTTCTGCATAGCCATTTTTCAATCGTTCCTTAAGGTAGTTGACGATTTCTCCAGAATAATTTTCAATTTTCCCAGCATAGGTATTGGAAAGAAGCTTTCGAAACAAAGTGACAAATTCGTGATGCTCGCTTGCATTCCGGCTTTTCCAATGTGTGGCCAATGAACGTTTGGCCATTTCTTCAAAATCGAAGTGTTTTCCGATTGTCTCCTCGAGTAACTCTCTTCGATGGGATGCCTGGTCAGGGGCTTTCAACTTTTCATCGTTCACCAGTCGAATGACCTCGTCAATCGTATTTTTGACTAGGACAGTTGGGGCTTCCACACCCAAAGCCAGACACACCCACATGAGAAAGATAAGAGAAAGGGTGACCCCTTCGCCTACCAGCGTTTTAGTGAAAATCGTAGAGAGCACCCGAATTTCTCTTCATTATCGAAATGCGCCCAAGTTAATTGGGATACCTCCAAAATTTCCGTTCCTTCCATGCAGTCTTACTGGGGGGCTCTTTATTCCCATTTCGGGGATTCTCACAATGCCGCTTGCCTAATGACATAACGGTGCAAAAGTCTATTCCTGCTTCTTGACGAGCACAGCAGATCGTGCGGCACCACCACCGGTGATCACATTCACAAAAATCATTCCTGTGGAGATGTTATCGGGAGCCGTCGCTTCAATTTGCTCATTTCCCACCAGCATGAAAGCCTTGGCCTTTTCATACCCGAATGTGACCTCAAACAGGCATTCTTTTTTTTGCCCGAAATCATCTCCAATGATCAGCACTTTCGCACCCGCCTGAAACTCATCAGGTTGAATTTTTGTGATTTTAGGCCGGCGGCTCGGGTCGCAAACCGGGTCCTCCTTGAGTGTTTTCTCACTCTTCTCGGCGAGCGATTCGGGGGTCCTGACTGCAGCAGACCCGCTTTGAAGGCTCATGGGTCCTGCTTGTGCCCGGGCATGGGTCATAGCCATCAGGGTTAATCCTTCAAAGGACAACACCATAATCACGAATAAGGTTGCGATCCTCATGGTATTCCTCTTAAGTGAATAACCCCGCCCCAAGGGCGGGGCTTCTGGAACCTCCACAAAAAACCTTGGTACACTACCTCCGCTCTACGATCAATCAATTTTCACCGTGGTATGCCGCTTTTTGGCTTCCTCGGTTTTGGGTAGTTTGACTTCCAAAACCCCATTCTTGAATATGGCCTTGGCTTTATCGGATTTTACGGAACAAGGCAAATTGAGACTTCGAGAAAAAGACCCGTAAGACCGCTCGGAATAGCTATAGGCTTCCTCTTTTATGTTTTCCTCTTTTTTCTTGTCTCCGGAGATGGTCAACATAGAGTCGGTCAGATCAACCTTCAGGTCACCTTTGTCCATACCCGGCACTTCGGCTTTAATCACCACCTCGTCGTCCCCTTCATAAAGATCCACGGCCGGAGCCCGTAAAGAAAAGGCCTCTGACATCAACGCCCGAGAAGGGCGCATAAGACTCGGCAGTGAAGGCATCAAACTAGAAAACGGGCGGCTCCACCAATCCCCCATCATCTGATCAAATCGGTCAAGCATTCGTTCGAATTCCACACCTCCACCCTTCACTTCCCTTTTCTGAGTCGGTGCAACTTCTTTTTTCCCTTTCTCAATTACCAATTCAGCCATCACACACCTCCTTGTTACAAAAATTTAAATGAATTTCTATTGCGATACACAATTGACTTTCATTGCAACTTGTGTACCTTTTTTATATTTATTGGCTTCCATGAAACACATTTGAGAAATGAAGAGAAGTTCTAAAGCTGGGGGGCATAAGGCTTGCTTTGGTGCTTAGTACGAATAGTGGAAAAAAGAAAATTTTTCACCATGTCTGCCCATTCAAACAAGAAAGGCTCCGTTATGAAAACCACAGGTTTAGAGGCCCTGAAAGTGAAAATTTGTGGAAAGAGAATTGTATCGGTCGAACCCTCAGAATGGTCAGGTGAAGT
This sequence comes from Nitrospirales bacterium, assembly GCA_041617575.1. GTDB lineage: Bacteria > Nitrospirota > Nitrospiria > Nitrospirales > UBA8639 > Nitrospira_E. Next base: position 9,118 of record JBFJON010000013.1, read on the forward strand.
CCAAGCGCTCACAAAAAACCATGACTATGTCTCCATCAAGCTTGACGATGGAACGGTTCTTGAGGTTGAAGGTGTCTATCTTCATGATGGAAATAAAATATGTGACTCTCGTACCAACCCCTAACGGAGCATTCCCATGAGCCTTCACAGTATTGCCACTGCTGGCCTTCGAACTATTGACCAAATCTCATACCGTCATGATTTGCGCTTTCATCGCAAACAAAATGGTTTGGCCATCACCATTGAACTCACCACGTCTTCCTTGCCAGGAGCCCCCGTTGTTGATGACAAGGGAAACTTTGTCGGGTTCATTAGTGAGTTTGACATCCTCAATATTCTCGAAACCGGACGAGAACTGAGCCAGTTAACGGCTGAAGAGATTATGGTTCAGGATCATGTTGCCATCCCGGAGTCGGCAACACTTTCGGAAGCCGTCAAACTCATGAAGCACCAACATCTGTTAGTACTCCCTGTTGAACGGAATGGCGTGATTATCGGATGTGTGAGCCGACGGGACCTCCTTCGGGCGTGGATCGGATTGGGATTTGGCCACAATGTCTGTTGGGAACCAGAAAGCTAAGGGTCATTTTGAATGAGCGATCCACTAAGTGGGGAATTTTGGGGCGATCCACGGACAAGGCGCTGTTGCAAGAAGCTACATTTTGGATGATAGAAGCTGTTCCCCCTACGATGAATACATCCATCTCCGACGGAAAGCTACTGAAAATATGGGGCTATCGTTTGTAGGAAGCTTCACACTCCTGACAATCCTTCTGATGGGTATCGGCCGCACGGCCGCCCAGGATTTGATAAATAATCCTTTTGCAGGAAAAGTTCTCTATCAAACCCATTGCCTCCGCTGTCATGGCTCCCTCGGTGATGGCAAAGGACCGGACGCGGCGACGCTGACGGTACCTCCAAGAGATTTTCATACCGCTGAATCCACAGCCAGGAACGAATACGAATTGCGTTCCATCATTATTTGGGGATTGGTGTTTAGCCCCATGCATAGTTGGGGGCACAGTTTGACTCCCCAGGAAATTCGAAACCTGATCAGTTATATTCGACAACTCGCTCCCTATCAACCACGTATTTAATTCAAAACCTCATCCAAGAAGATTGGGAACGAGATAACACTCACATCGACTCTTTTCACCTAAAGAACCTGTCAATTATGGACGAATTACGAATTCCGCTTTCCTTGTTGTCGCCAAGCATCGACGTCGATGCCTTAGGGTTTGCTGACACCACCGAACTTCCCCCCTTGGAAGAACCGCTGGGTCAAGCCCGAGCCCTTGAAGCGTTGGACTTTGGACTCAACATGAAAAGCCACGGATTTAATATTTATGCGTCGGG
>JBFJON010000014.1:0-10304 GCA_041617575.1 Nitrospirales bacterium
CTCTTCCCCCGTCTTCGCTACCACGACCGAATACCCATCATTTTCCCGAAGGACAGAAATGGTTCCCTCAGGATCCTTATCAACGATGAGAATTGAAGAGGCAATTTGCATTTTAGGGCTAAGACTCAAGATTCTCTCCCTTGGGTTAAATGCAAACAGACTTGCTCACCGGGCGAAGCGAGAAAGGACAAAGATGCAACAGCAGAAGGGCATTTACAGGCCTTTCTGATTTTTCAATTTTTAATTTGAAAGGCCAGTTCATATACCCTCGGATCACATCCATACTCCATTTTCTCTAGAACTTCTGAGGAACCCCGAACTAGCTAGGTCTTTACGTACACCATTTGAGGAATGAGAGCTTTGACATAAAGCAAGCAATCACCATACCCCAAAAGACATATTCAGAAAAAAGTCAGGAGAAACGAAATTACTTTAAAATCAATGTAATATCTATCCTCTACATAGTTCTCTTCGGTGGTCATTGGTAAGATCAAGTCGCAGATTTATCCAATAGGATACAAGTGGTTATCCAAATAGATACAACTGCGGTCCTTGAGGGTAGCCGTATTCCATTGGTTCTGCCAATTGCCGATATTTTTTTTAATAATAATGTTAAGCATAACCCCTTTAAGAGTTCCTGACACCAAACAGCCCTAGCATGGGAGCGTTCCACCCTCCCAAAGAGAAAGCCAATTATCAAACCCCAACAAGATTAAGGGGAATGGTACCGTGAAATTATGAGAAGCCGAGCTGAAGGGCTAGGAGATTCGGCAGGCAGGTTTTTCTCAAAAACTCAAAACGTAAGCAAGAAATACAAAACGGAAAACTATATTGCGAGTATAATCGTGATGAAAAATTGATGGCAGCTTGCAGTTTACATTGTAGATTGCTGAAGACTTTCGGAACTTTGAACACCCAAGGACTCATAAATTTTGAGTGTCGCTTTAGATTTATTCAACGTATAAAAATGAATCCCTTTTACTTTATTATCAATCAGATCTCTGACCTGTTCCGTCGCCCAATGAATACCGACGTGTTCTGCTGCAGCATCATTCTCTGTTCGCTCCATCGCTCGCAACAGTTTTGCTGGGAATCGCGCGCCCAAGGCCAACTCAGACATACGGGCCATACTTTTTTGTGAGGCAATCGGCATAATGCCTGCAATGATCGGAGCTTTAATACCCACCACTTCGCAGCGTTCGCAAAAATCATAAAAATCCCGATTATCAAAAAACAATTGCGTGCAAATATAATCGGCCCCTGCATCCACTTTCCGTTTCAAGTGATCCATTTCGATCAAGCGATTCGGCGTCCCAGGATGTCCTTCCGGAAACCCGGCGACACCCACACCCATGGTAGGAAATTGCTGCTTGATAAACCCGACTAAATCAGAAGCAAATGAAAACCCGCCTTTGGGAATTTCTACCTTAGTTGAACCCTGAGGAGGATCTCCTCGCAACGCCATAATATTATGAATGCCATTTTCCTGATACTTGGCCAGTATTTGATAGATTTCCTCACGCACAGACCCCACGCAGGTCAAATGGGAAACAATGGTCAAATCCGTTTCCCGTTGGAGTTTCACCACTAAATCATGGGTCCGTTCGCGGGTGGTGCCTCCCGCTCCGTAAGTCACGCTCACATAGGCAGGTTTCAACGGCATTAATGCGGAAATAGAGCCAAAAAGCTCCTCAGAGGCTCGTTGGGTTTTGGGAGGGAAAAACTCAAAGCTGATGGCGGGATTATGATGCCGCAAGACTTCTGAAATATGCATATCCATACCTTAGTCAGCTCCTCACGTTTTGTCTAGTTTGGATATCGGCAAAGTCGCATGAAAAAGCAAGGCTGAAGGCCACACACACCAGCGCACAATTATCGCTGCAAGCAAACCCATTAACACGAACACCGCCAGGACATTCCATCCCGTTAACTCACCAATGGCGAACGGAATTCTTTGAGAAGACAAGGTGGCCGCAATTGTCTCATACCGAACAATGCCCATCAAGACGAGGGTAATCAACACATTCGCTAATCCACCCAAGACCAAACCCTTAACATAAGGGGCCATGAAAGAAGCATTTAATAAGACCAGGGCCAATAATGCCGTCGTCAGACTCACAAAAAAGATAATCGACGTCAAACTCGTCCCCTCAATAAGAGCCGCTTGTGGCCCGTTTTTTAATAGAAGGAATAACCAAGGCCCAATGAGCATTTGGGGCACCAGCCCTGATAATATCCATCCCACTCCATAACGAATCATGTTGGGAGAGGTCCTATTCGATTCAGAATTATTCGCCCCCTTTCCAGGGGGGGCCGTGAACAGTCCAAATATTCCCAAAAAGGTGACTACCATTCCTCCCGCAACCAAGGTCGAGAAAAGAAGATGAAAACTTTTTGGAATCGCTCGGGACCACTCCCATTCCGTCGAACTTCCCACAAACCACCCACCTGACACCTGCCCAACATTCGCCATGGCATCCCAGCGGTTAATCCAAAGCAAGTCGACCCCCAGGAAGAGGATCATGGCACAGGCCATAGTCATTCCACTCGGGATCTGATGTCGACATACCTGTTGCTGAAGACGCCAGAGTAATGCCAAACCCACCAAATAGCCCAAAATCTCCTCATAGCTCCACGGGCCATCAGCCACATGAGTCTCAGGAAGTGGATAACCCAAACCCCAGGGCACCAGTATTCCCACCACACCTAAAATGACCGCCAGAGCTGCGGTCATGCGGTAGTTTAAAATACAGAGGAAGTAACTAAGTCCAGTATCATGTAATTTTCCCAGCCAACGTTGGAACACAAGGGTTCCCAAACAAATTATGGACAAGCCCAACGGCAAGAGCACTCGCCAAACATCCAACACCGTAAACAACAAGAATCCATCAAGCATAAAAGACTTTTCGAAATATGTATTGATGCGTACTTACCCTATACGGTCTTCGCAGAGACTACCTGAAAACCAGCCATGACGCTGCAATAGTTCCACCGGCGGACTATACAAGTTGGATAAACTCTACTCATTTACCACCTCACCTTTAAGTCCATCGTCACGGATACGCCCTTCTTTTAAGAGAACCACCCGATCTATTTTTGGAGGAATCTCATGAATATGATGCATCACCAAGATCTCGGTTCCTCCTTCTCGTTTAACCTGGCGAAGGATTTCTAAAAAATTGAAAAACTGGCCGATACATCTCGCCCTGTTGAGGGTAGAAGGTTCATGCACCAAGGTCTGGGCGTAAATCGTGCGGCGTTGCTCACCGGTGACATCTGCGTGAAAATTTTATCGCAAAGCGAATCCACACCTAAACGCTCAAATCATGGTATAAGCCTGCGCCTGTTGAAAGTGACTAATTACCTGATAGTCATACAGCTCAACACTGGAGTAAAACCCAGAAAGTAGCACCGCCAGTCCATCAGATTAAATTCGTCCCCTAAAAGACAGGGTAGAGTTTTCAAGTCAATAGTTTTTTTAAGGTAGAGTTCCCGAAGCTGTTCGGCCCAAGAATCCTGTTAGAACAATTAATGAGAATGGAAAGGGAGACATTCTTCAACACACAAAAGTTACCTCTGAATACCGTCGTATGCCGGTTATCAACTAAAGACTCCCTGACGGGTTCCTCAACAGGATCCATCAGCTGGTCAACCTCATAAATCATGCACAACCCTCACCCAGAACCTCCAGATGACGCAGCCTGACCATCTCATCTTCTTCAAGGCCATTCGATCTTTTTCTCATTGCTATTGCCCCACTTTGGAAAAGAAGGCTATGGAATACACCTAGACCCCTTGTACCCCAAAAGCTTTTAATTGATCTACCCAAATAGTTGGTATACCTGGTGCGAGGAATACTCTCCCGTTACTCACCGTGCCCAGGACAAAGCGGCCAGTAACAGGTTCCCCCATGTTTGCTATCTAGACGCATGCTTCAGTTCGAGGTACAATTCCTTTCAGGACTCAAGTCATCCCATATTCCAAAATAAGCCCAACCACCAATAGAGTTTGTGACCCGTCCCAACTGCTCTCCCGAACTTGACAACCAAAACCTCCCCAACCCACGTATTTCACACAGTCCGGGGCTACCACCTTAACCAATAACGATAAGGGTGAATTTTAAACGATTGGTTGGTTGACTCCATCCTTTTCGCTTCAACACTACCAACATCCACCTAAAACCATCCGAAGGCCAGGCCTTTCTCACACAAAGGATTAACTCCCATCCATGGTAATGACACGAAACACACGAATTCCTTTTCATCAACGCATTATCATCGGCGTCGAGATTGAAGCGTACAGCATTAACGCGAGCGATCATAAAATTGGTCGACGCTTGTCCCGCCCTCGGCCTGGCCTTTCGGAATCAGGAGAACGGTTTTCGCGGGACGCATCTATCGGCAGTGAGTATAACAGCCGTCCTTTTTCAACCGTGAGAGAAGCCCTCTTCCTTCTCAAAGCTGGGTTAAGAAAATATTTAAGAGGACTCTATCGCAGTCGCGAAGGAGACCAAGACTACCGGGTTCCATTATTCGTTGGCGGGTGGACCAATCGCTTTGCCGGAACACATATGCACATCTCGGTCGCCAATAAGAAATTGACTAAACGAGAGGCTACTGCCCTCAGTTGGCACATTCATGACCAACTCCCCTTTTTCATTGCCCTTGGGGCGAACTCTCCAATTTGGGATAAACAGGTCACCACGAAGGCTTCCAATCGTTTTTTGCGGGGCAGCGCTACATATTTTACCCCAACTCGTCGAGGAATCCTGACCTCCGTGGACACCCGAGAACTGGTCTTTAGTCCTGGACGAAAAACCAAGCCGGCCACCTTGGAAATACGAGTCTTTGACTCGAACCTTCCGGAATACGTGGTAGCCAATCTCTGCCTGGTCAAAGCCGTCTGTCTCAGATGGCTAAAAGGCGAACCTGCGGCAAACCGAATGAGTCATGTCGATTACCTTGTCGCGAGGACCGAGGCAGCCACCAAAGGCATGAAAGCCAAACTGCCATGGAAACGAGAGTGGATTAACGTCAAGGACTATTTTGACCGCTTTTTATGGGAACATCGTCAAGAATTTGATGCCATGGATATTCCCGAAGAAATCTATGAGGTCCTTCGACTGCTCAAGCGGGGATACAACGGATCACGGCTCATTCATGATGCCGTGGCGTTGGCCAAAAAAGAACACCCCCAAACCTGGGAACGGCGATTCGCCCGACGCTATCGGAGCGGCCTCAGCCATTTACTGAGCGGCAACATGCTCCAAGACTTTTCCAAGGAATTGCTCACACCCTTTCCGAGTACCGACCGTGTCTGGTTGGGGCGGAAGCGAGGATCTATCGATGAGTAGACGCTATCCAGCCCCATTGATCGGCATTACCTGCGAAGCCGTTTCGAACCGAAAGGATTTTGCCGATTACGACCTTCTTTGCGATCACCGATATGCGGCTGCAGTCATCCAAGCTGGGGGCCATCCCGTCTTACTGCCGATTGCGCATGATCAATCTCAGTTGGTGCGCTACCTGGAGGGAATCAACGGACTCGTGATCGTTGGAGGGGACGATTTAGATCCACGCTGGTATGGAGAAAGGGCGAGAACACGGACAAAGGTAGCCTTTTCCAAACGATCGGAATTCGAGGCCTGGCTGTATCGAGCAGGGAAAAAACGCCGGCTCCCTATTTTCGGCATTTGCTATGGTATGCAACTCATCAATGTCTTGGAGGGGGGAACCCTGTTCCAGCATATCCACCCGAACAAGCATAAACCCCTTGTGGACCATGAAGGGAAAAAAACCGGCTACCATCCGGTAAAAATTCTCCCCCACACTCGCCTGAGCGCCCTTCTCGGAGAAGGGCGAAAACTCGTGGCAACGGAGCACCATCAAGGGATTCGTTCCCTCGCACCGCATTTCATTCCTTCGGCCATCGCCAGCGATGGCATGGTAGAAGCCATAGAACATCCGTCGAAACCCCATATCTTTACGGTTCAATGGCATCCGGAACGACAACCTCGAAGTGATTTAAGCCGTCGTCTGTTTAAAGCCTTCGTTCGTTCTTGCGGCGAATACCAGAACAAAAATGACCGCTAAGACCTCCTTGTTTTCTGAAACCTCCCTTACCAGACCCGAAACTAATTTTGCTTTATTTTTGCTCAATAGGCTTTCTTATAAATCTAAAAAAAGGGATTCCCTTGGATACTGGTTGCCAGGCCTTGATTCCAGAGCCTGAATAACCATCAAAACCAAAACCTGAACGACCCTATAAAAACGTGTTGAGAGATCATAGCAACCGGAATGATTCCCCATTCCCCCTCCCAAGATTCAGTAAGGCATGTCACCTTTATTGGAAAAAGTTTCCTTTCGCTTCCATGATATTTAGAATAAATTCTTCCGCTGACTGGAGAAATGTTACCGTCAGCACACTACAGATTGATTATACCCTTTTTCAGTAATCGCTTCGGCGTCCTGAACCCTCAATTACCTTATGACCCTTTTCAAGAAGATAACGGGCCTATCCCTCCTTTATCATTCTAGAACAAGTCTCTGCTCAAGTACCCCACCCGTGAATATTCTCTAAACTCCCCCAGGAGCTTTCGCTTTGCTCAAAGGCATTAGGGTGATTTCATAGACCTTGAACTCTTTTTCTTTGACTCTATGAGAAAATCCAGTATTATCCAATACGGTCGCTCAACTAATCTCCTTCAGAGAAATTTTTTTGACGCTCAAGGTTTAACAGAAACAGAGAGAATGGACGAAGTTACCAAAATTACGAGTGAAATGATCCTACGGTCTGGTTTGAGCACCTTGGTCCTGCTGGGATTAATCTTTCTCATCCGGTTGGGAATCCACCACACCCTACTGAAAACAAACGAACTTTCAGTGGAAACTCAGCGTCGGTGGGCCGTCAATATTCGGAATATTCTGTTTGCAATCTTTATTTTTGGGCTGATTTTCATTTGGGCTCCCCGGCTTCAAACCTTTGCTGTTTCGATCTTTGCGATCGCAGTAGCATTAGTGCTAGCGACGAAGGAACTCATTGCCTGCATGAGCGGGTCGGGGCTTCGAGTCTTGACGAAAGCGTATTCCCTGGGCGACCGGATCGAAATAGGAGGCATACGCGGAAATGTCGTTGACCATAATATTCTCACCACGACCATACTTGAAATTGGCCCAGGCGAAACATCACACCAATATACCGGACGAGCCAGGGTCATCCCTAACAGCTTTATTTTTAATCACCCTCTCACCAATGAAACCTATACCAAGAAATTTCGCCTTCTCATTATCACGATTCCACTGAGTCCTGATGATGATTGGAAAACAGCTGAACGAGTCTTACTCAAAGCCGGAGAAAAAGAAACCACTCCGTATATCGAAGAGGCCCGCTTATATTTCAAAAAATTGGAAGGGAAACTTTGGTTAGATGCGCCTTCGGTGGAACCACGTGTCACCGTTCAACTCCCCCCTGAACCCGGGCGAATTAACCTATTACTTCGGATACCCTGCCCCACCCACTACCCTTCCCGGTTGGAGCAGGCCATCATAAAAATTTTCCTAGATGAATTTCACTTTACGCCTCGTTTGGCCCTACCCGACTCTCCACTAGCCCACGTACCAAAAGCCTCGTTATCCAGCTAATCCCAGTTGATTCTTTCAAAACAAAAGGGTCTCCAATACGGCAATCAGAGGGTCGCTTTCTCAGTCTGAAGTATGATAAGTAATAATCATTCATTCTGTTTAATCAGCAGCCCTGCTGGTTCGTTTTACATTCAATTTGTTAGTACCACTGCCGCATGCCTCCACGCTCCTCAACCAGGGGCTTGACGATTGCGCCCAACCACACTAGGGAGTTCCCTGATCTATGGCTAGTGATCAACTCGATGATGATCCGCTCTGGTACAAGGATGCCATCATTTACGAACTCCATGTGCGAGCGTTTTGTGATAGTAACGCCGATGGTATTGGGGATTTTAAGGGCCTCACCAAAAAACTCGATTATTTGCAGGATTTAGGAATCACCGCCATTTGGTTGCTCCCGTTTTGCTCTTCTCCCCTGCGGGACGACGGTTATGATATTTCCGATTACACCAACATTCATCCCAACTATGGTACCCGTCGAGACTTTCAAGCCTTCGTTCGTGAGGCGCATAACCGTGGGTTACGTGTCATTACTGAATTAGTCGTGAATCATACCTCTGATCAACATCCCTGGTTTCAACGCGCACGAAAAGCCTCGGCTGGCAGCAAATGGCGGAATTGGTATGTATGGAGCGACACGCCAGATCAATATGCCGACACTCGCATCATTTTCAAAGATACCGAAACATCCAACTGGTCATGGGACCCAATCGCGAAAGCCTATTATTGGCACCGTTTTTTCTCACACCAACCCGATCTTAATTTTGACAATCCCGATGTTCAAAATGCCCTCTTTACCGTCTTAGATTTTTGGTTGGAGATCGGTGTCGACGGCCTGCGGCTAGATGCAGTGCCTTATTTATACGAACGCGAAGGGACGAATTGTGAAAATCTTCCCGAGACTCATTCTTTTTTAAAAACGCTTCGCACACATGTTGATGCCCATTTCGACAATCGCATGTTTCTGGCTGAAGCCAACCAATGGCCAGAAGATGCGGCCTCCTATTTTGGTGACGGTGACGAATGCCACATGAATTTCCATTTCCCGCTGATGCCGCGCATGTTTATGGCGATGCAGATGGAAGATCGTTTTCCCATTATCGACATTCTAAACCAGACCCCGGATATTCCAGAAACCTGCCAATGGGGCCTGTTTTTGCGAAACCACGACGAACTCACATTAGAAATGGTCACCGATGAAGAACGCGATTACATGTACCGTGTCTTCGCCCATGACCGCCAAGCCCGTATCAACTTGGGCATTCGGCGCCGCCTCGCACCGCTCTTGGGCAATGACCGCAAAAAAATCGAACTCATCTACAGCCTGCTCTTTTCTATGCCCGGTACGCCGGTTATTTATTACGGGGAAGAAATCGGGATGGGAGATAATTTTTATTTAGGCGACCGGAATGGCATGCGCACCCCCATGCAATGGAGTGCGGATCGCAACGCCGGGTTTTCCTATGGCAATCCACAGAAACTCTACCTCCCAATCGTCATTGATCCCGAATTTCACTACGAAGCGGTCAATGTCGATCTTCAGCAAAACAATGCCCAGTCGCTTCTGTGGTGGATGAAACGTATCGTTTCACTACGCAAACATTACAAAGTATTTGGACGCGGATCCATCGAATTTCTCCACCCGGACAATCGAAAAGTTCTTGTGTTTCTTCGTCGCTACCAGGATGAAACGATTCTTGTGGCCGCGAATTTATCCCGCCATGCCCAATGGGTCGAACTGGATTTATCTGAATTTAAAGGGCGGAAACCTTTAACCCTATTTGGGCGCAGCCAATTTCCACCAATTGGAGATCTTCCCTATCTTCTCACGCTTGGCGGCCACACATTCTATTGGTTTGTCTTGGAACCGCTCTCTACCACAGTCGTGGACGCTAAGGGCAAATCGGAGCAAACCCTTCCCACTATCACCATTGGGAAGGATTGGGACCATCTCATCCAAAAACGAGAAAAAGCCAAACTGGAAAATATTTTGCCCCGGTATATACAAGGACGACGATGGTTTGGCGGAAAGGCACGGAGCATTCAAACCGTCGAAGTCGGCGAAGTCATTCCTATTCCCCAAGAAGATCCTCAAGCGGTCATGGCTCTTATTCGCGTGGACTACACCGAGGGGGAAGCAGAAACCTATCTCTTGCCTTTGCGGTATATACCTGCCGAACAATGCGCAAACCTGTGGAATTCCCCGGCGGCCATTGCCAGAATTCGAATCAAACAAAAAGACGCCGAACACGAAGGCCTGCTTATCGATGCGACATGGGACCGGGAATTTCAGCAGACCCTGTTAGTCGGCCTGGGCCGTAACCGTCGCGTCAACGGACCGCACGGAGACCTGGTCATGCAAAGCCTGAAAGCCTTTCGTCATCGTCTACAAGCAGAAGGTACCCAACTGGAACCCTCGTTAATGCGTGGTGAACAGAGCAATACCTCTGTTTTATTTGGTGATCAGTTTCTTTTAAAGCTCTATCGGCGTGTAGAAGTTGGGGTCAATCCGGACTTAGAAATCGGACGATTTTTAAGCCACAAGCAGTTCCCACATACAGCACCATTGGCCGGGGCTATCGAATACCAAAGGGACAACGGAGAAACTCTAACCTTTGGGATCTTACAGCAATATGTGCAAAACGAAGGAGATGCCTGGCAATA
>JBFJON010000015.1:0-10240 GCA_041617575.1 Nitrospirales bacterium
AGTTTCCAGGCACGAGAAAGCAGGCGCAATGTGTAAAGCCGAAACGGTTTGAGAAATATCTAAAATTCGCCTTCGATATTGAAGGCATCGGCTTCTGGCTGCGGCTACCTCAAACGTCTTTTCTTGTACGGTCGAACTTGCCATAATTTTTTCTCCAAAATCAGAATAGAATATTCTCTATCTCTTCCTTTCAATTTCCACAAACTTAACAAGAACACCATGGAACTTTACTGAATCAACGTCCAGTAGTAATCTCCCGTGTACCCCACTTCGGTAAATAATTGTATCCACCCATCCGGATAATCATGAAATTTCGCGGTGAGGACCCAATCTTCAAAAACGGCTTTTGCCTCTGGCGTGTGATAGGAATCAACCTGAATAAAGCCTTTTCCAGGTGCGAGACGCTCCATCTCACGAATAGCAATGGCTGCATCAGCCCGCTCGAGATTATGAATGGTGTTGAGAGATATCACTGCCTGAAAACTCTTATCCGGAAAAGGCAATTTCATGGCATCTCCCAAATGGAGGCGTCCGACCACTTCTGGCTCACAATGCATCAGTGCATATTCGGAAATATCCAAACCGAAGACCTCTAGCCCAGGGCAAACTTTTATGAGATCTTTGACCAAAAATCCCTTCGCACAACCAACATCCAATACCCGATCCCCCGACTTAAGGTGAAAATGCTTCACCATGTCCTCAGCTACAGGAACCCATCGTCCATCATAGCGATATCCACCATACCCATAGTCTCGAGGCCCATCAAAGTACAGCTCTCCATATTCACGAGATTTAGCAATAATATCAGCAGTCTTGGCCTCTGCTCGTGCGTGAACTTTTCGTTTGCCCTTGGGAAGCTTTTCTAACAAATTCACTTCTGCCATTTACGTCCCTGCTTGTTTCGCCAGCTCCAAGCCTTTCTCAAGTGAAGTGTAGAAAAAAGTTGGAAAGGCCTTGTAGGTATTGGTGACATCAAAAAATCGGTGCACTAAATGCGGCCGCGGCCCTGGCCTCGGTTGACTCACAACTGTTCCATCAAATTGTTGCGCAATCATATCCGCAATTCGTTTAAATGACGTTGACACTCCTGTCACAACATTTAATGCCCCTTCACTTCGATGGGACAATGCCAATGCCGCGATCCGGGCCACATCATCAACCAAGACATGGTCACGTTGCTCTTCTCCTTCGCCAAAGATAAGAATCGGTTCGCCTTTTTCGGTTTGTCTGCGAAAGCGATTGGGACCATATCCATTATGCGGGTCAGCTTTTCCATATATGAGTGTCGGTCGCAGGCAAACCACCGGTGCCTGCGTGGAAGACGCAAGCATTAATTCTCGAGCGGCATGCATCATTCCGTGAATGGTCGTGGGAGCCCGAGGAGAATCCTCCCTCACCGGATTGGCGTCGTCTGTGTACACGGCATCAGAACTGATATACAAAAGATGATGAATGGGCGTAGAGGCCAGCGCATCACAAACAGCTTCAGCCATCCGTAAGTTATCCATCAACATCGGAACGGTTTTTGCCGGAGCCATGGCTGAAACCAACACCACACTATCTGTAGGCTGAAGAATGCCTCTGAGCTTGCCTACAGCATCAGGCTGTAACAGATCGACTTCTTTCCTTGTGAGAGCCACCGTGGGAACATGTTCTTTTTCCAATTGTCGAACAATCGCTCCCCCGACAAAACCACCTGCTCCAATAACCACCACCCGTGACGGCGAGGAAGATTTCGAATGATGATGTATAAGCATTCGTAGTTCCTCATTGAGAAATCGGTGGCCTAGATTAGTGATGTAAAGGCCTGCCTAATGAATAATACCGGAACCCAATCGAGGTACATTCCGAACCCGACAATACATGGAAGGGATCGACAAGAATATTCCCTTTCATGGCCTTCCGCAACTCAGCCGGTTTCACTTCTCGAAACTCAGCCCATGGGGTCATAATTACCAACACATCAACGTCACGGGCAGCTTCCAGAATAGACCCAGTAGATACCACCGAAGGATGATCCAGGACCGAAGGAGAGACAACCGGGTCATAGACCTGAATCGGCCAATCTTTTAGGCAGGCAATCAAGGCCAAAGATGCGGAGTTTTTCGTGGAATGGGTATCTTCCTTATACGCTAATCCCAGAATCCCTAGCCGTGGATCTGAATATTTTCCCAGCACGTGACAATGTAATATCCTCAATACCCAATCTTTTCGATATCGACTATTATGAATCCAGGCTTGCACCACACCAGCTTCAGTCCCATGTTCGTCAGCCAATCGACACACCGTGGCTAAATCTCGTTCTAAGTTTCCGCCAGCAAGACCCAAGCCTGGGTTAAGATAGGCAAAGGGGCCAATACGTTTATCCAATTTCAAGGCCGGCATAATTTCTCCCCAATCCGCTCCGATTTGTTCACACAACTCAGCCAGCGTATTGGCCACACTAATCATTCCTACCAAGCAACAATTGATGGAAATTTTTGCCAATTCAGCACTTTCATACTGCATAGGTAAAATAGGACAGTGGAATGCTTCAAGAAAGCTCTTATAGGCAGAGGGGAATTCCCTTGCTGGGACTTCACAGCCTACGATAAAGCGTTCCGGAAACATGGCCCGCTCCACCGCCCGACCAAAGATCAATGTTTCCACCTGATAAAATAGTCGATCTTGGGGAAGCGGAATTTTCCTCGTAAATCCAGGAGGAACCTGGCAGAGAAGAACGAGAATAGCCGTGGGCGAAAGATGAGGAAGTACCATCGCAATCAAATTCTGAATACCGCCTAAATCGCTCTGACCCTCATCATCTGTCGCAACATCGGCGGAAATATAAACAACATGACATTTCTTGAGCGACTCGGATTGCGAAGAGAACGTCAACCGGTTCTCATGCAAAGTCAAAAGATCTTGCAACCCCGGTTCGTTGACCGCGATCATGCCCCTTTGGAGTAGATTTATTTGATCCACGTCTGGATCAAAACCGACCGTTTCAAAATCATGGGCGCCTGAAGCGGCAGCGGAGCTCATTCCCAAATGCGTCATTCCGGCATAGCCAATGATCGGAGTCATGATTTAGCTAGACTTTCTAAAGCCTCCTGACCCAGCGTTGTCAAAGACCTATTCAACCATCGATCGGTTGATAAATCAGTCGGTACAGAGCGCATACACAGATCCTTAAAGTAGCGGTATTCATGATCCCACGTTGGATCATCCTGGACTAGGGTCACCGACTCTTCAGGTGGCCGCCCACTGGGTAACAGCCGTTTTCGCAAAGTAAACGTGGTTGGGCCCCACTTACAGAGTGACTGAATATGCGCAGTTCCCTTTTCGGCAAAGAGGTCACAGGTAAAATGATTTCTCCAATTAAGTAGTGTCATCTCCAATTCGAGTTTCGGCACCGTCTTGCGGGACCCTATAATGACATGATCAGGAGCTCGATTTTCAAAACAATTCACAGAGATGACCTCAAACGCCTTTTCAACATCCCCGAACCAAAATTTTGCGGTGTCTAACAAATGGCTCCCTAGATCGGAAATGACCCCCGCAGCTTGATCCCGCCAATCAGATTCCCGCACCAATCTAGCCGTCCCATTTCCATAAAACATGCGACAATGATACAGGGCACCCAATTCCCCAGAGGAAATCATGTTACGCATTTTGACGAAATGCGGCTCAAACCTGTGATTGTACGCGGTATAACAAACTGCCCGATTTTTCCTCGCCACCGTTTCAAGATTGAGAATGGCGTGGTCATCTTTTGCCCATAAGGGTTTTTCCACGAGGACATGTTTTCCATTGCTTAATAGGTAAGTCAGGACATCGACTTTTGGTTCATCTGGGGTACAGACTAACGCCGCATCAAAATTGGCTAGGGGAACCTCCTCGACGGCACGATACTTAGCTTCAGGATTGACAAGATCCACCGCACAGACAAAATCCTCCCCCGCGAACTTGCGACGTTTATAGCCTTGGACCCCTAATCCAACCACAATACAACGCATAGGTCTTACTGATACTTGGCAAGTCGTTCTGCAGAATCAATTTTCCTGAGCACATCTTCGGGAGAAATTGGGATATTCCCGTCATGCTCACATTCACAGGCTGCCGCTATCGATCCCAAAATAGTGGCAATGACTTCTGAACGTGTAGCCACCATACTCAAGGTCGCATAGGCTAATAAAGCATCGCCAGCCCCGACAGCGTCGGTAAGTCTCCCAACAAAGGAATCCACAACCAGAAAAGAATCCAGCGCCACATGATCGCTACTTCGACAGGTCAGAACTCCCCGGTCGCCTAACTTCAGAATTAGTGTTTTACACCGCGCCTCATCATACAAACGAGAGGACAGGGGACGAATCCCCATATCCTGATCCGCTAGCGCAAACCTTGCTTCCCGTTCATTCGGCGTAATGAGGTCGAAACCCTGAAATTCAATAATATTTCCCCATCGGCTGGCTACCTGACTGTCCGCCACTTTGTAAGTACCGGGTGGGATCGTTTCAATGAGTCTCGGAATGGTCCGGCGATTGAAGATCCCATGACGAAAATCACTAAACACAACCGCATCGCACGATGTCCGAGAAATAGATTCTGATAATTCACTGACAATCTCATCCGAAATAGTACGATTGTCCACCGTATCAACCTTTAATAATCGATATCCCTCCGCAACGATGGCATTTTTGTTGGTCGTCGGTCTGGTAGCATCTATGATTGGGCAGCAATCTACACCTGCTTCCTTCAATCCATCCACTACAAAATCTTTGAGAGGGTCATCACCCAATACAGTCGATAAAATCACACGAGCGCCCGCAGCTCGAAGATGCTTCGCCACGACACCAGCACCTCCAACATAATCAGTTTTACCCTCAAATAATACGCTCATCGTGGGAGTTTTGGTATGACCACTGATCATTGTGGTTTGCGTGTAACTGTCCACGATTGTATCTCCAACGACATGCACACATTTTCCTCTTAGTTCATCCAACGCATCACGCAATCGCTGAAAGGTCACCCCTTCTGACTCCATAAGAGTCAACAATTTTTCTACTTTAATACTGGGTGGAGCTAGATCAATAAGCTTGGTAGAAGAATAGACAATATCACCTGGAGTAAAAATCATTTTCCCCCCGTACGAACGAAGCGCCTCTAACTCTTCTTCCGTATTAGGGTGCATACCATCAGCATTATACTCATAGCCCTTGGCAAAAAAGTCTGGCTGAAGGGATAAGAGATTAGCGATAGGTGTCGGTTCAGAATCTACCAGCACAAAATCGACCACTTCGAAGGCCGCAAGGTTCAACGCTCGGAGGTCTTGAGGAACATACGGGCGGTATTGGCCTTTGGAGATATGAACATCGGCCGTCAAACTGGCCACCAAAATGGGAGCTTTGCTCTTGGCATAAATGAGATGCCGCAGATGTCCGGGATGAACCACGTCGAATACCCCATGGCACATGATAACTTTTTTCTTTCGAGGTCGTTTACCAAGAGCCTGTATAAGTTCATCAGTATTCTTAATCTTATGTCGATACTGTTTCATTAGGGATGCCAACATGTAGGTCACCCTTCTCCAAGAAATTGAAACCAAGTTTTCGTGGCTTCCGCAATTGTCTCAGGAGACCATAGTGGGGCTTCTTGCCAATAATCGATGTTGTCGAAAATTTTTCTCACGCCCTCTTCAAATGTCACTTGGGGCGCCCATCCCAGTTCTTTTTCAATTTTTCTAATGTTCGCCCAAGTACAATCAGGTTCCCCTGGTCGTTTTGGCACATAGACCACATCTCCACCTAACAGTTCAACAAGACGATTGACCGATTGAGGATTTCCGGCGCCCAAATTCCAGACCTGACCAGTTAATTCAGTTGTCCCCGCCAGCAAAAAAGCACGTGCCACATCGGTGACATAGACAAAATCACGTTTTTGGGTTCCATCACCGACTATCGTAAAAGGAATCTCAGCCAGTTTCTGTCGTAAAAAGACTCCAAAAACTGCTCCATAGGCTCCAGAGGTTCGCGAACGTGTCCCATAGGCATTAAAAATCCTGATGACATTGACGGGAAGACGGTAGATTCTATGCCAATGAAAGGCTGCCAGTTCCCCAAGATATTTACTAAGTGCGTATGGATATTGGGGGGCAATGGGGTGATCTTCTTTGGTGGGGACGGAAGCCAAGCCGTAGCAGGAAGAGGAGGCCGCGTAGACGAATTTACGAACTCTAGCATGCCGAGCCGCCTCCAAAACATGAACCGTCCCCTGCACATTGGTGGACATATACTCTAAAGGTTGCTCAATGGATGGAACAATATCTCCGATCCCCGCAAAGTGAAAGACAGAATCAGCCCCCTTCACCAAGGTGTCATTTGGGGCTAATTCACGAATATCGCGTAGATCAAGAACAAGGTCTGGATGTTTTCCATGGTGAGCAAGATTGGTCTCCCTCCCCCCGATAAGACTATCGATCACATGAACTCGATAGCCTTCCTCCAAGAGCCTATCGACCATATGGCTCCCGATAAAACCTGCGCCGCCAGTGACGACAGCCAAAGGCTTTTTAGGCATCAAGCGACCTTTACCTGTTTCAACACCTTCACGTTGTGATATCGGTCGTCTGTCATGCCATTGGGGATTTTCCCGTCCCTGAACGCCTGACAGAGATCTCGAACCGCATCTTCAATCGCCCGACGAGGCCTAAATCCAAGTTTCTCCGCGATCTTATCCGATGTGATTCGATAGGAACGGTTATCATTCGTAGGGGTCGTGACAATCGGAATATCTCCATTTTCAGGAAATTCCTTTTCCACAACCTTTTTGACAATTCTTGCAATATCCCCAATGGTTTGGTTTTGATAGCCTGCATTAAATGTTTCCCCTGCAATTTTTTCATCAGGAAGATCGAGTAACAACATATAGAGGTCACACATGTCCTGAATGTGAAGATTCGGCCGTTGTTGCTCGCCCCCAAAGACAGTGATTTTTTGGTTGTTCACGGCATGATTGGTTAAAATATTAACTGACAAATCCAATCTCTGCCGCGGACTATATCCACAAACCGTGGCAGGACGAATCGTGACACAAACAAAATCATTGGATTGATGCTTAAACAGCAGGGGCTCACAGAGACCTTTGAATTTATTGTAAAGCGTCAAGGGTACAAGAGGGTGTTCTTCCGTTACTCGCGGAGATTCCGAATAACCATACACAGAGGAGGAAGATGCATAAATAAACCTTTTCACTCCTTGTTCTTTAGCTGCCAAAACTAGCGGTTCAAAACATCGAAAATTGATTTCTTCACTGAGCTGTTCATCTAACTCGAAACCCGCATCGTTTGAAATACATGCCAGATGAATGACCGCATCCATCCCGGCACAAGCCTGGCGAAACGTGGCCGTATCCCGAATATCGGCTTTCGCAATCTTCAATCCAGGTTGAGACTCTAACTCACACCCATAGAACATGGCGTCATAGACCGTCACTCTGCGACCGGTCGCTAACAGCTGAGGGACAAGAAGCGTCCCTACATACCCGGCACCTCCGGTAATTAAAATATTCTTCATAGTTGGTAACTCTTGAACCTATGATCTCTTCAAGTTGTTACGCCGATATCCGTTTCCGCGTATCTGGAATCGTGAACCCTGCCGAGAGGGCATCTTGATAAAACATTTGAACAGTTTCGAGGGAATACTCAAGATGATCTTTCCCCAACAACGACAGTTTCTTGAGAATATCGTTGGTGGCGGTGATGATATGACATCCAATGTCATTGGCCTGAACGATATTTAAGAGTTCCCGTGGGCTGGCCCATAGGAGTTCGGCTTTGGGGGTTTTTTGCAAGACAACGATCGCCTCTCTCATGATCGGAATAGGATCAACACCCGTGTCGGCAATTCGACCAGCAAATACTGAAATAATGGCAGGAATTTCATCTTTTAAACATTCAACAACAGACGAAATTTGCTCAAGGGTCATCACCGCTGTGATATTGAGTTGAACCCCGCACTTGGCCAATTCACGAATAAGTGGCCCAGAAAACTGCTTTTGCGTATTCATGACAGGAATTTTCACAAATACATTCTTGCCCCATGACGCAATTTCCAACGCCTGATGTTTCATCTCTTCAAACTGATCTGCCAAGACCCCAAAGCAAACTGGTCGATCCTGAACGACTTCCAGGACATCACAGGCAAAAGCTTTATAGTCCGCAACTCCGGCTTTCCTCATCAAGGTAGGATTGGTCGTAAACCCGTGAATCCAATCATTCTCAGCCATTGTCTTAATTCCATCTAAATCTGCCCCATCTGAAAAAAGCTTGATGCTCAAATTATATTTGGACATTGCGCTTTGTTTCTCCTTTCCTATGGTTATGCACCCGAGTGACGCAATATAATAGGAACAGCTTCCCGTAATCCATGACACGTGGCATCTGGAATTTCTTTCAGCTGCTCAACATACCCATGGTCGATAAAGATGGTGAAACACCCGGCAGCGCGACCACATCCGACATCACGCCACCGATCTCCCACCATAAAACTTTTGGTCAAATCAATATCATACTCTTCTCCAGCTTCAAGAAGCATACCCGGCCTGGGCTTATAATATCGACTGCCAGATTCTTCGGTTTCATAGCACACTTTAATGTCATCGAGGGGGAAAGCCTTCAGGAGGTCTTGATGGAAGTTTTCAACAACTTCCTTTTGAATCAGACCGCGAGCGACATCAGGTTGATTGGTGACAACAATTAAAAGGAACCCCGCGTGGTGAAGGGTTTGGAGAGCATCAGGCACGCCATCAATGATGTCAAATTCTTCTTGAGATGTTGGAGCAAATGGTCTCCCCTCCCGCACAATGGAATGATTGATCACTCCATCTCGATCAAGAAAGACGGCACGATGCATATGACATCAACGAGATAAGTCCTGTTCAACACTTTCCCATTTGGTGCTGGCCAACTGAAGTTTTGGATGCGAAACCAAACAATGCCAAACAACAGCTTGAAAGGCTTCTGTGTGGGCGGTCACGTGCTCTGGATTGACGGTTGGAATCACAATCACGGTATCTCCGACTTTCTTGGTGTGCCCCCCCTGCCGACCAACAATACCAAAAATCTTCATCTGCCGCTTTTTAGCTTCATCGAGAGCACGGACAAGATTCACACTCACATGCCGTTCAGCATCACCACCACCAACTGAAAAGACAAAGATGGCATCATCTTGATTGGCGCGGCTAACCTTTAGCCATTCCACGAAGACCGTTTCCCAGCCCTCATCATTCGTTCGAGCTGTCAGTTCGGAAACATTATCCACCGGAGTATAGGCTTCAATCCCACATAATTTCCGGAAATCGTTTACAGCATGACTACAATTGGCAGCACTTCCACCCACACCAAATAAAAACAGTCGACCTCCACGTTCTCGAAGAGCCACGAGACCTTCAACAATACTTTCAACCATTTCATAGTCTAATGTTTGACTAACCTGAAGCACCTCCGAAAAGTATTGATCAACGTGCGACATAGAAAAATTCTAAATTAGAGTGAAAGAGGATGGCAATTTCCCTCTTTAATTAACGGAACTCCATGAATGAGTCAACAATTTTTCCTAAAAAGATATACTTTTAATCCAAATACTACTAAATAATGTTTACCAGAGAATCTACGACATAGTCTGCAAAGGGTAAGGAACAAGTAAAGGCGGGGGACATCACATTTAAGACATACGTTTATCGCGGTCCAGGTTCAAAGACAAAACCATGCATCAATTCTGCGGTATCCACATTAACCATTTGCGCCCGGATTCCCGCTTGTTTGCCAGACAATAAATCCTGAATTTTCAAACCTGTTGCCAAATCATTTGCTTCTCGGAAAAAACTTAATCGAGACTCCTTGTCACTCCCCAACACCCAACCACCAAAACTTCATCGTAATTCCCTCGCAATAAAAACGCCTACCACACCAGCTCAATTATCCAAGAAATCATATCCCTTACAAAATGTTGAGTCATGTGCATTAGGGATCATCCACCTCAGACTACCCGCCGAATCCCAATAGCACCGAATTTGCCAGACATCATTAAGACTATCGAGCCATGGCAGATTCAAGCCAAGGCATCGTTGTCGGCCTGACTTGAACCAGCACTCCGGTGGCACGGCAATCCCGAACGACTTCATCCAGCACCGTGGGATCGACCGAAGAAATAGCAATCAAAATCTCTTGAACGTTGTATTTTTTCACCACAACTGACAAGCG
>JBFJON010000016.1:0-10181 GCA_041617575.1 Nitrospirales bacterium
CCCTTTTCGGTTGCCAACGATTATTTCTTGAGATAACAGGGGGGAAAAGACAGGATTGGTTACCAAGGTCAGAAATTTTATCATAAGACGAATCATCTTCTTCCATTTTTCTAGGTCAAATAGATAGAAAATGACCACTGTTATTTTTTCTGATAGGAACAGTTTCATGACTTTCGTCAGCAAAATGCCAACTATGCAACCTTCATAAGAATATTTTTTCCCGTTCAAGAGAAATAAGGAAGGGGGGCTCGATTTACGGTATTGCGGCAATAGGAGCAAGGGGAGGCAGAACCACCGCCATTTGTTGCACAAGATGAGTCACACTGGCATCCATCATTTCCATCAGAGGTCCGGGATATAAACCTATCCAAAGCACCAAGATTGCTAGAGGTATCACGGTCACCAACTCGCGATTCGATAAGTCAGGAAGAACTGCAGAGGCTTTGTTCGTCGGTTCTCCTAAAGCAACTCTTTGCAACATCCACAGCATATATGCCGCGGCCAAGACAATGCCACCCATGGAAAGGAGGACCATGGCGAAACTTGTATAGGATGTCCCTACCAATACCAGAAATTCACCAATAAAATTACAGGTACCGGGAAGTCCAAAGGCTGCCACGGAAAATAGGAAGAATAAGGCCACAAACTTTGGCATGGATTTATGCAAGCCGCCGTAGTCGCCAATCGCTCGGCTGTGAGTACGATCGTACAGTTGTCCGACAGAAATGAATAAGGCCGCGGTGGTAAGGCCGTGATTAAACATTTGCAAGATGGCCCCTTGAATGCCCTGGCTATTGAACACAAATATCCCAAGTGTGACAAATCCCATATGTGAGACTGAGGAATATGCTACGAGTTTTTTAAGATCAGACTGAGCCAAAGCCATATAGCCTCCGTAGACAATGGCAAAAACGGATAGCCACAAAATATACGGGGCAAACTTCACTGAAGCTTCCGGAAACATCGGCAAGCAAAAACGCAAAAATCCATATCCCCCCATTTTCAGGAGCACCCCAGCCAAAATGACGCTGCCTGCCGTTGGGGCTTCCGAATGAGCGTCGGGCAACCAGGTATGGAATGGAACCATGGGCATTTTGATGGCAAAGGCCAAAAAGAGCGCCAGGAAAAGCCAGAATTGTGTCGTGGAGGAATAGGTTTGTTCGCTCAACACTACGAGATCGTAGGTATGTCCCCCTTCCAGGTAGAGGCCAAGTATTCCCACTAACAGCAACAAACTACCGGTGAGACTATACAAGACAAATTTAATCCCGGCTGCGATACGATTTGGCCCTCCCCAGAGAATAATCATGAAATACATGGGAATCATGGTGAGTTCCCACAGCATAAAGAAGAGGAAAAGATCCAATGCGGTAAAAACTACAATCATGGCGCCTTCAACAAGCAAGATCAGCGACATATACGCCCGCACTCTCGTGGTGATGGCACTCCAAGAACAGAGAACACAGAGGGGACAAAGCAGCGCGGTGAGCAGCACCAAGAGAATGCTGATGCCATCTACACCAACGGCATACTGAATATTGAAGGTGGGCATCCACTCTAGGCGCTCAACAAATTGCATCCCCTGTTTCGTAAAATCAAACCTTCTCCATAGGAGGAGTGAGAGTCCGAACTCCACCATCGTAGAACCAAAAGCGATTCGTCGAATCCATTCTTCATCACGGACGAATGCGAGAATAACAATTCCCAAGAAAGGAACGGCAATCATCCAACTAATTAAATGATCAACTAATAGGGCCATATCTTGACTCCCGCTCTCTGAAATCAACATTCATCCAGCCCACACGACTCCTCACGAAAACCCTAAAATCATCTTTCAAAAGAAACTTTAAATTTTTTCACGCAACACGAGTAACGAAGATGTGTCTGGGAATTATTAGACCAAGAAATATAATATCCCTGTTGCCAAGACCAGCCAGACTATCATCACTAATAATTGATGTTGGAGGGTTCGAGGCTCAGCCTCTTGTAAAAAGTGCCCCGCAGAATCAGTTTGTTTTCCAACCTGACCTACTTTTTGTTCCAACAAATTAATGTCAACCACTTGCCACAACCAGCGACCAACCCCAACACTCTGTTGCCCAATGCCCATAACCATTCGATCAATGCCTTTAATATCCACCACCCGCCAGAGCCATTGAGCAAACAGAATGGAAGAGGAAGCGATTGAATGAATTGCTTTGTCGATCACCCTCATCTCAATGACCCTCCAGAGCCAATGAGCTAATTGAATGGTGGGGTTCACCAGGTAGGCATCGTAGATTTCGTCAAAATAACCTTTATTCCAGAATAAGACATACCACCACGTCTTCCTACGGCCCGATTCGGTCGCATGTCGACCACGTTGATTGTACATCGAAAAAGCAAAAACCCAACCTGCAAAGGCCACTCCAATAGACACCAAAAGCCAAACTGAGGAGCCGGCATTACCAGTTCCTTCAGCCAACGAAGCACTCGAAAGTGTAACTACTGGAGCCAAAAAGCCGGCAAACCAACTCCAGAACAGAGACAATACTCCGCCTAAAAACAGTGTTACCAAGAGAAGACTGCTCAAGATCGAACCATTCATGAAGCGGGGTCGGATAGAATGCTTCTCCAGAGTAGTTAGCCCTGACACCGGCCAATAGGTCTTCGGGCCATGAACGAATAACGATGTGACACTTCGGAAGAGGTAGATGGCAGTCACAAACACCGTGAGGAGGCCAATGATTCGGAATCCAATCGTGGCAGAGGCAAATCCCGTCACCCCCCAGAGGTATTCATAGGGTCCGGAAAACAGAACAAACGGTGGGATGAAAGCTAAGAACAAGGCCCCGCCATACAAAGGACCCATGCCCTGAGGAATAGGGTGTGTATCCGGTCCGTGCCCATGACCCGGCTCCACCGATCGCAACGCATTACCGGTGGACAGAAAAAAGAACGCTTTATAACACCCATGCGCCAGCAGGTGAAAAATTGCCACCACAAACGCCCCCAGGCCGCAGGTCATGATCATGAAGCCGATTTGACTGATCGTAGAATAGGCCAAAATTTTTTTGATGTCCGACTGGGTCAGGGAGACAATGCCCGCGAACAGGGCTGTCGTGGCTCCGATCAGCGTGATGAACGCCATCGCGAACGGAGAAAGAACGATCAATGGACTCATTCGCACCAACAGGAACGGACCGGCATTCACCATAGTTGCAGCATGAATCAACGCCGACACAGGGGTCGGGGCTTCCATCGCCAAGGGCAACCAAACATGAAACGGCATTTGTGCGGATTTGCCCATCGCCCCTATGAATAAAAAGAAAGGAATGAGCGTCACTGGATAGATCTGAAGGTCCAAACCCATCCATCCTAAAACATTGATCGTATAATTTTGCATACTCTCGGCCTGAGCGAGGATCGTCTGTATGTCGAGCGTGCCAAATGTGAAAAAAGTCAAAATTATTCCAAAACTTAACCCGACATCCGCTACGGCATTGACTAAAAACGCTTTGGTCGCAGCTCTGCAGGCCGATGGTCTTTGCGCCGCATGGGAGATCAACAGATACGAACAGATCCCCATGACTTCCCAACTGACGAGCAACATCAAGAGGTTGCCGCTCATCACTAACAACACCATGGAAAAGGTAAACAACGCGATGACGGCAAAAAAGCGGTTGTATCGCGGATCCCCCACCATATAACGAGAGGAATAAACATGAACGATCCCACTCACTCCGGTCACCAAAAGCAGCAGCAAGACGGCAAGCTGATCGACATACAGACTTAAATCAATTGCCAGCGATCCAGACTGAAAAAGACGATAGAGGGAAAGAGAAAAAGGCCCGTGACTCAACACTTCGAGGAAGGCATACACTGACAAACTGAACGAGAGGCCTATGGCAGGAATACCAATCCGGTGACTTTGCTCACCCCATCGTCGTCCTCCGAGAACAAGGATCAGAGACGCCATGAGAGGGAGCAGTGGAATCAGGATAACAAGAGCCATGGTTTCCATCAAAGACCTGGTGGCAACGCCTTGTTCAATAAAAGCTGGACAATGGGATCGCTCAATAGACCGAGAATGATCACGGCTGCCGACGTCACCCCCAAACTCAACTTAAAGGAGAGGGGAATTTCATCAGGTTGGATGTCCGATTGAGAAGGTGTTTGGCGAAAGATGGCCTCAAAGAGTCTGACGAAGTACGCAAGTGTGAGAAGAGTGGAAAGCAAGATGGCACCAACTGCGACATAATTATTCGCTTCGAGTGCTCCAAGAATGATGTACCACTTTCCAAAAAACCCGCCTGTCGGGGGAAGGCCGATCATACCCATCGCCACAACAATCAGGGTGCCGATGAGCCAAAGGTCTTGTTTCCCAATCCTGCCTATGTCCTCTACAGTTCGGACCCCATACTGGAAAATCGCCACCCCCGCCCAAAAAAACAAGGCGGCTTGCATGACGGCATCGTTCAATAAATAAAAGACCCCTCCCACAAATCCAGTTTGATTTCCCTGACTCACCCCGATCAGGATGATGCCAACGTGCGAAATCCCTCCATAGGCAAACATCATTTTGATATCCCGTTGAGTCAGTGCCAGAACCGCTCCGATGACAGCCGCCAGTGTTCCAAGCACCCCCACGAGTAAAAGAACCGGGATATCATACACAATCACCCTAGCTCCAAGAACCCAAAAAATGATTCTGACCCATCCCACGAGCGCAACCTTGGTAACCAGTGCCGCGAGAATGGGAGAAACAGATTCGGGCGCCTGGGTATATGCATCCGGAAGCCAGGAATGAAATGGAACAAGTGCCATCTTGATTCCCAACCCGATAAACATAAACAAGAGGCCGCCAACGACTGCTTTCGAATGCAATAAATGCGGAAGCTTTTCGGCCATATCGGCCATGTTGAGTGTTCCACTGGCCACATAAAAGTAACTCACGCCCAATAAATAGAAAGAGGCTCCTAGCGTTCCCAAAATGAGATACCGAAAGGCGGCAAACAAGGCTCGCCCACCAGCGACACCGATGAGGGCATAACTGGATAGGGCCGCGACTTCTAAAAACACGAAAAGATTAAACAGATCTCCGGCAAATACAATTCCGGTAAGCGCTGAAACGAGCAGTAAGATTAAGGTATAAAAATGAACGATTCGTCCCCCTAGAGCCTTCGGGGATAAAGGTCCTGCGAACACTAACGCCACCCATCCTAAGAGACTTAAGGCCACCAAGATTATGCTGGCTAATACATCAGCAACCCATTCAATCCCTAAAGGTGGGGCCCAGCCGCTAAAGGCATACCGCACTTCACCATGATGTATGACGTTGTTGAGATTGGGAATTGAGATCAACACCATGGTCGAAAGCACGACCAAGGCAATCGGACGACTCCAATCAGGGTGCTTCAGACAAATCACCGGCATGGAAATCGCGGCAAACAATGGGAGAAGGAACAGTACGGCTGGGAAGTGATGACTCATTCTAATCTTTTTAAAATATCTTCTTCGTCAAGACTTCCATAGGTCCGGTATATAGCCGCACATAATGCCAACGCGACACCCAGCGTCGCGACCCCGACCACCACGGCTGTTAACGTCAGCACGTGAGGTAATGGATTGGTATAGTTTATGGCTTCCACAGGATCCGTTGTTGATAACAAGACCGGGACTGTGGCCCCCCGCTTAGCGCTACTGGACACGAGGAAAAAAATCACGCTGGTTTGAACGAGGTACATTCCTACCAGCTTTTTTACGAGGTTAAAACGGGTGACCATAATATAAAAGCCCCACAGAAAAAGAATGACAAAGGCAAGGAAATTTGGACGACTCAATAAGGCAGTAAATACTTCACCCATTGTTCGAATCCTCGATAATTTCTTCCGTCGAGAGACTTAATACGATTGAAATGGCCGTCACGGCGACATCCACGGCCACACCAATCTGGGTTAACAGAATTCCGAGATACCGACGAGAAGCAAGGTCAAGACCGGGAATTTCTAAATTGGCATAATTTAGGAATTCCCCGCCACCGATTAAACACAACCCACCCACACCAGCGTAAATCAACATTCCGACCCCATCGCTATGCAACAGTTTTTTGGCCAACTGGCTCCGAGAGGAATCATGACCAAAAACCAGGATAGACAAAATCATGCTGGTTCCCAGGATCACTCCCCCTACAAATCCCCCACCAGGACCATATTGTCCAAAAAACAACACATACAACCCAAAAATTTGAAGCACAGGAATCAGGAAACGACCTAGTGACAGGACAATGATGCTATCATGAGGTTGAATCATGATGGTGTTCTCCGCAACAACAACGCACAAGCAATGCCTGCCGTAAAAATCACGACCGTTTCCACCATGGTATCCAGGGATCGGTAATCCATTAATACGGCCGTCACTACATTTGGCGTATAGGTATCCGCATAACTTTCCTCTAAGTACTGAGGAGAGACATAAGTATTCGAAGGAGAACTCGGATCGCCAAATGCGGGAAGGTCGTTGGCAGCATATAATAATAACGCTCCGAGGAGGGGGAGTCCGATGACGGCCGTTAATGGCGGTGGGGGCCGTCGAAGTCGACCATCCTTCGGGGCCGTGCCAAACAGCGTCAGCAGAAATAGAACCGTGGCCAAACCAGCCCCAACCACGGCCTCCACGAACGCCACATCCACCGCGCCCAACCAAGCCCACACAAGGGAAAGGAAAAAGCTGTAGCATCCCAAGAGTAATATCGCACTCATCAAATCCTTCACCAAAATGGCACCCGCAGCGGTTACCAGCAAAAGGACCAATAGTGGGATCTCATAAGTAAAGATCATAATGTCTTTCGCTTCCAAGGCTTCAATCCTGCTCGAACCGCGGCAAGCAGAGTGGCATGCGCAATCACGGGATTTTGAAGATACAACAATGAGAGCACGGCAAGGATTTTGAGCACATTCATGCTCAGCCCTTCATACAACGCAATGCCGATTAACAATAGAAACGCCCCTAAGGAATCGGTTAGCGATACGGCATGGGAGCGGGTGAATACATCAGGAAACCGAATCACGCCAATGGCCGCCACAACCAAAAAAAACAAACCAGCCGAGCAAAATATCATAGACAGAATTTCCATGTTACGGTAAACCTTTTTCCTCCAGGTACTTGGCCACAGCCAACGCCCCGACAAAATTCAACAACGCATACCCGGTTGCGATGTCAATGAACATTTCTACCCGCTCATACACCACACCCATCACAACGAGTAGAATGATGGCCTTAGTGGATATGCCATTCAATCCCAATACCCGATCAAATATGGTTGGGCCTTGAAGCACGCGATACAAATACGCCCCGATGAGCACAATAAGAACGACTAGGACGAACAGAAAAAATCCAGTCATGAGGAAAGGTCACTTTCTCCAAACACATCAGCAATCTTTGATTCCAACCTCCGGCTGGTCACGTCCCCCGCAGAAACTTCATCCATGGCATGGACAAGGAGCATCTGACCATCCACCTCTGCGGTAATCGTTCCTGGAGTTAAGGTAATTGAATTTCCTAGGAGCACGATAGCCGATGTTTCTTGCAATTTTGATTCATAACGAATCAATTTGGGATGAATGGGGAGCTTAGGATGAAGGATCAATTTGGTTAGATGCAGACTACTTTGAACAATGCGCGCAAAGAGCCAGGGTAAATACAACACCATTTTTCCCCAAAGATGAAATCGAGGAACAAAGGGTGAATGGCCGGAGTTGAGCCATGCCACGAAAAAAGAAAGGATCAAACCCAACCCGAGATGGTAGAGATCGAATTTCGCCGAAAGCATGATCCACAGCGTAAACAAAGCCGCTGTTTTCAAGGCCAGGAATTGAGATGATATGGGTCTCATTATTAGGAAATGAACAGGAAAATTATTCGAACTAGCGCCAAGCCACCCCTAAATTTACACCTAGAAAAAACCAACCAGATATCTTCACAAAAAAGATTTGAATAGTATCTGGTTGGCTCGTACTGTCGCCTGCCCATGTAATAAAGAGCCAGCCACCCAATCGGATATGGGCAAAGATAATTTGTTGGTTGTGGTTTCCTTGAACTCGGTCTCGGTCATACAAAGATCATGGCATCCCTTCTTCCAGAAATCATGCTCTTATACCAGTCTAAGGCTCCTTCCTCAACACAGGAACTGTTAATCGACAGGAACAACTTCCCATGTGGAATCAGTATTATACCGATGAAATTCAAAAGTATTGGGATCCAAAGCGAGCAGATTGAGCCATTGATTATGGAACAGCTGTTGGAGAATCGCATGTCTTTGAATAATTGACGAGATGACGCTCGGCGTGTGTTCGATGATGGCCAGCAACCGCATGGGCTCGTGATAATGAATCTCTCCGTTATTGACTGTCTGCAAGGGGAATCCCATTTGTAAATCACTTTGGCTTCCCAACATTATTCCTACACCACCCACGACATTATGCAGCACTTTATTGCCACTCCCATAGCCCCATGGGTCAACTGCGGAAAAATAATAGCCGGTGTTAATCCACTCCCCGACGATGAGGGGCGCGGTCATGATTTTTTCGAGAATAGCCCCCTGGGGATCAGCAATAGGATCATAGGAATGTAAAAACACACGACCGCCTAAATCCAATCCTTTGGTGAGCTTTCGTCTTCCGATTAAAAAAGCCGCATTGCCCGCCAGTCCCCATTCTGGTCGGGGATTGGCCCAATCGCAGCTGCGTTCTTCAACATGAGCAAAGGCCTTTCCTGGAGAAATCTCGGTTGGGGCACCAGGGATGCGATGACATCGTTCCAGCGCCTGATTGGCACCGGCTTCTTCCAAATCCTTACGCAACACCACCAGATCTTCTTTGTGACTTTGAGGTAATTCTTCCAAATCGTAAAACGTTACTCGATCGGTCGTGGTATTGTGCTTGCCTGGCAGAAACCATGTGTCATCAGGTATGGATAGGCCTTTCTCTTTAAGGATACTTCGAACTTCAGGATCGTTAGCCATAGCAGCAAACACCCGTGCGTTCGCATCTCCTGGAGCTCCTCCGCATGCGCCACAATCCAATGCCCCAAAATAGGGATTGTTGTCCGTTTCGCTCCCATGTCCACACAAGCACACGAAACGTCCGAAATTTTGTGTGAGGCCCATAGCCCGCAGTCCGTTTTCGATAAAGGTGGCCCGTTCCATTAACGAAAATCCCTGGGCAAGCCCTGAAGGAATTCCTTCAGGATTCACGTCTCCTACTTTTGGGTTTCGAAGATCATCGGGTGCTGAAACTGAGATCTGCGTCGGAACCGTATGCGTAAACCAACGTTCAATAGTTGATGTGATCGCGTGAAAGGGTTTTTGTAGTAGTGTTTTACCCACTAAACCTAAACAAAAAAAGAACCCCAGCACATCAATGACCATCATCGATCCAATCGGGTTATGCTTCAGATCGTGAAAGAGATGATGCCCAAGTTGATGCCAGCGCGTTCCAGACGAATATTTCTGCAATGCCTGTTCTTCTCCAAATCTCGGAACCTCGGTCACCGCATGATTGGGGGAGAGTAACACCGGACATAAGACAGATCGTTCTTCGCTATCGAAGGCTTGATGACTGATAGGGATACCAAAGAACCCTGCAAATCCTAACGTCTCATAGGGACCTTGAGCTTCAATGTGGCGACGGAATGATTCCGACCGTACATCGATGCAAAACACCAGTTGCGCGCGTGGACGAGAATCTAATACAGGCACAAACCCGCGATGAGCTGAAAGTTTTCCCAAGATCTCCTCTCGAAACGCATCTTCATATGCCTCGAGCCACACCGCTCCATGGTGCTCAGCAGGAAAGTCATCAAGCCAATGCAACATGGTTTGAGCATCTGGGGGCGATAGGTCATGCACCTCTATTGGAGACAACTCAAGGAACTGTGCGAGATGAAATAATCTCCAGCCATCACGGCATATAGCCTGCTTGGTCCGATCACCTGCCTGGAACTCACTCCCCATTCGATCACGATAGGCATCGGACCGGTCCGACCAATAAGCAACCAGCGCAGACACAGTCCCATCAATCCCCCATTCTCGTTGACACGTAATTTGGGTTAACTCCGCCTCATAGAACAGACGCACAGCAAGATATTGTGTGGTGTCAATGGGATACTGTTGTTGTGCATGATACGTCGGATGTTCCCCAAGC
>JBFJON010000017.1:0-10171 GCA_041617575.1 Nitrospirales bacterium
CAAAAAAGTGTTTTTTTCTGATAATGGATCGACGGCTGTCGAGGTCGCACTCAAGATGGCCATACAATATTGGCAACAATGCCCTTCGCCCCAACCACGGAAATCCCAGTTCATCCATCTTGGCTTGGCCTATCATGGTGACACAGTTGGAGGCATGAGTCTGAGTGGCATAGAACTGTTTCAAAAGCCATTTTCTCCACTGCTCTTTCCCGGGCGGCATTCTTTTGATGCTCCTTATTGCTATCGTTGTCCACTAGAATTGCAATTTCCACAATGTCATATGGCCTGCATAGATCCACTTGAAAGGCTTCTACAAGAAAAACATGGGGAAATTGCAGGAGTCATTGTGGAACCTATGGTCCAGGGAGTAGCCGGGGTCATCCCATCTCCCCTAGGGTATCTTACACGTCTTCGAGAACTGTGTCGGCAATATCACGTCTTATTTATTGCCGATGAAGTGGCGACCGGATTTGGCCGTACTGGTCGCATGTTTGCCTGTGAGCATGAATCGGTTAGTCCGGATATTATGGCCGTCGCGAAAGGATTAACTGGTGGCTATCTTCCCTTAGCCGCAACATTGACCACCGATGAAATCTACTCCGCATTTTTGGGTGAGCCGAACGAGGGGAAAACATTTTTTCACGGCCATAGTTACACTGGGAATCCTTTGGGATGTGCGGTGGCCCTGGCAAATCTCACCATTTTTAAAACTGAACGAACGTTGAATAAAGTTCAACGGCGCACTTCGAAATTTTCCGCTTTCCTCAAGACACTCGCAAATGACCCATGGGTTGGAGATATCCGTCAATGCGGATATATGGTGGGCATCGAGTTAGTTCAGAATCAACAAACCAAAGCGCCATTTTCAGTTATCGACCGAATTGGGCATCAAGTGACCTTAACGGCTCGAACACTGGGTCTTCTTATCCGACCAATCGGCAATATCATGATTCTTATGCCGCCTCTTTCGGCAACAGTACAAGAGTTAAAGCAAATGGTCGACATTATCAAAGTTGCCATTTCCGTTGTCCGCGCATCAAAAAGTGTAGGTGAAAATCTTTCGAATACCAAACCTTCATGATCCCACCTCTTCCTGGCATGCCCTCAAAGGAATCCCTTAGAATAATTCTACCCCCTGACCCACCTTTAATCCGCAGTGATCTACGGCGCGGCCTTGCTTGATAAAGATCTCAAGGTGTCCGTTACTATTGATTAAAATTTCTGGAAGACCTGTGGCCCCTTCTCCATAAAATGTTTTGAGCCCTTTGATCGTCATATCTCCAACCCTGAGACCAGCACAATCTTTTTTGGTCACTGCTCGAAAGGTTTCCATCTCAGTCGGCGTGATGTTGGTAATCGCGTTCCCAAAATGATCAACATACATAATGCGCCCCTGGAGGCTCTGCTGCTGCATTTTGGGGGGATCATCAGGAAGTGTGACATAATCATGGATCAACCGTCCGTAGGAACCAGGTACTTGCCCCTTCGTCAACCAGGCTGCGGATGGCGCAAACAAATCTCGGCCGTCAAATGTGGCTCCTGCTGAATCTAGCCGGTACTGTTTATTCTCAATTGCTCGAACTTCTACAGAGACCTCTTCTTTGAAGATATAACTCAAGACACCATTGTCTGGCGCCACAAAAAAGTACCGTGCTGTGGAGACAAGCAGAGCTCGCCGATCGCTTCCTACATCTGGGTCGACCACTACCACATGCACGGTCCCGTCGGGGTAATACTCATAACAAGATTTCAGGAAAAATGCCGCCTGCTCAATTCCATGAGGCGGAATACAATGAGTGAGATCGAGGATACGTACTTGAGGGTTAATCCCCAACATGACCCCTTTCATACTGGGAACGAAATAATCTGTTTCCCCAAAGTCTGTTAGGAGGGTCACCAATGAAATGGCTGATGGCATTAGGAACTCTCCTTAAAGCAAATCGATTGAATTTCATACTCAATCATTCCGGCTGGTCTATGCACTTCCACAATGTCGCCTACACGGTGCCCAATTAATGCTCGACCAATGGGAGACTGCACGGAAATTGAACCGTTTTTTATATCAGCTTCATCCTCGCCCACTAGGGTGTATCGTTTTCCTTCTTGAGACTCCATATTTAATAAGGAAACGGTCACCCCAAAAACAACGGTTTCGCTTTCACCAGTGGAAATTTCAACAACCTGAGCACTACCCAGCTTATGCTCCAGTTCAGCCATTCGAGTATCAATGAATTGTTGGTGTTCTTTGGCCGCTTTATACTCCGCATTTTCTTTTAAATCACCATGTTCGCGAGCCTCAGTAATGGCTTGAATGACTTTAGGTCGCTCCTCTCGTCGCAATCGAGTGAGTTCGGCTTGTAGGGCTTCATAGCCTTTTTTCGTCATGGGAACTTTCATAATCTGCAACTCCACGCAATTGTCAATAATGTACTACGAGCGACAATAATCTTCCTACACAATATTTAACCATTGGCATGATGGTACTCCTGCAAACTTTTTACGGTTATCGCCGTTTTTTTCATGGCCTCAATGCCAAAGACAGCCGCTTGTGCTCCTTGCATCGTTGTGAAATAGGGAATACCTTCAAACACGGCTGCCGTTCGAATTGGAGCCGAATCTTCTTGTGATGCTTTATCGCCAACGGTATTAATCACCATGGCCAGATCTTTATTTTTAATCAAATCTCCAATATGTGGACGACCTTCTTTGATCTTGTTCACCGCCTGTACCGGGATTCCATGTCGTTGTAGGAAGGCGGCCGTCCCCTTGGTCGCCTTAATCGAAAAACCTAGCTGATCCAGGCATTGGGCTAATCCAAGAGCAGCCGGCTTATCTCCATCTTTCACGCTTATGAGTGCAGTCCCACTCAAGGGCATCGCCATTCCTGTCGCAGCTTGCGATTTGGCAAAAGCCCATCCGAAACTTTGATCGATTCCCATAACCTCACCGGTAGAACGCATTTCGGGTCCTAACAACACATCGGAAACCCCGAGTTTGGTAAACGGAAATACGGCTTCTTTAATGGCGATGTGAGAGCATTGCGGTACTTGAAGGAAGTCCAAATCTCGTAATGTTCGTCCGGCCATGACTTTCATGGCCAATTTTGCCAAGGGTACGCCAATGGTTTTACTCACAAATGGAACCGTTCGGGAAGCCCGAGGATTGACCTCCAGGATAT
The DNA here is from genome assembly GCA_041617575.1 of Nitrospirales bacterium. Classification (GTDB taxonomy): domain Bacteria; phylum Nitrospirota; class Nitrospiria; order Nitrospirales; family UBA8639; genus Nitrospira_E. Next base: position 3,179 of record JBFJON010000017.1, read on the forward strand.
AGACCTGATCCTTTTTAACCGCATATTGAATGTTCATTAATCCTATAACTTGGAGTTCTTTGGCTAAAAGAACGGTTTGTGTTCGAATGATGTGCAGAATGTTCTCGTGAAGAGAATGCGGCGGCAATGAACATGCCGAGTCGCCAGAATGAATGCCCGCCATTTCCACATGTTCCATAATGCCGGCCACGACAACATCTGTGCCATCTGCAATCGCGTCGACATCAACCTCAATCGCATCTTCGATGTAATCATCAATGAGTAATGGGTGGGATCCCAAATCGAATGACGTCTTCAGAAGGTAGCCATCTAGAGATTCAGCATCATAAATGATTTCCATGGATCGTCCACCCAACACATAGGACGGACGGACCATGACAGGATAGCCAATATTGACGGCAATGATATGTGCTTCATGTGAAGAGCGGGCTGTTCCGTTTTGGGGTTGTTGCAGTCCTAACCCTGTTAACATATCACTGAATCGTTTTCGATCTTCAGCACGGTCAATGGCATCAGGTTGGGTGCCAACGATCGTGACGCCTGCTTCTGCCAAAGGTACGGCCAATTTAAGGGGAGTTTGTCCTCCAAATTGCACAACGACGCCTTCTGGCTGTTCGGTTTCGATAATTCGTAAAACATCTACTTTGGTCAGGGGTTCAAAGTATAAGCGGTCGGAAATATCATAATCGGTGCTAACCGTTTCCGGATTACAATTGACCATGATGGTCTCAATGCCTTCTTCGCGCAAAGCCATGGCTGCATGAACACAACAATAATCAAATTCGATACCTTGTCCAATGCGATTGGGTCCCCCTCCTAATATCATAATTTTTCGGTGTTGGGTTGGATGAGCCTCACAGCTTGTACCTGATGAAGAATATAAATAGGGCGTGTGGGCTTCAAACTCCCCGCCACAGGTATCGACTCGCTTAAATATAATGGATTGATCCGCCTTCACACTCTTCTGTGCATGGCGAATCCAATCTTCATGGCGTCCGATCAATTGTGCCAGTCGTTGGTCGGAAAAGCCTAGTTTTTTTGCCTGGTGGAGCCCAGGCAGCAAGGCATCAGGTAACCGTACTGGCGTCTCTGTCCTAGATCCCCCTCCGAGGTATGGCTGACAAGCGAGTACCCATTCGCCTTCAAATCTTACGATTTGCTGGATTTCATCTAAAAACCAGGGATCAATTTTCGTTCGTTGATACACATCCTCAACAGACATTTCAATCCTAAAGGCATCAGCTATGTGCCACAGCCGTTCAGCCGTTGGCATCCGAAGTGCGGTTTGAATCTTGTCAAAGAGTGGGTGATGAACAGATCCGGCTTCTTGTTTGCCATCCAGTCCATGTAAAGACACTAGACCAGAGCGATCCGTTTCAAGAGACCGGACAGCCTTTTGTAACGCTTCTTTAAACGTTCCGCCTAAAGCCATGGCTTCACCGACCGATTTCATATGGGTTGTAAGCGTGCGATCAATCCCTTCAAATTTTTCAAACGTAAAGCGTGGAATTTTGACGACGACATAATCAATAGTGGGTTCAAAACATGCTTTCGTAACTTGCGTAATGTCATTGGGAATTTCATCAAGGGTATAACCCACTGCCAGCTTTGCGGCAATTTTGGCAATAGGAAATCCGGTAGCTTTTGAAGCCAAGGCGGAACTACGAGATACCCGAGGATTCATTTCAATGACGATGAGCTCACCGTTATCCGGATTCACGGCAAATTGAATATTCGAGCCGCCAGTCTCCACGCCAATTTCGCGAATAATCCGTATCGCCGCATCACGCATATATTGATATTCTTTATCCGATAAGGTCATCGCCGGTGCCACCGTAATGCTATCGCCGGTATGCACACCCATTGGATCAACATTCTCAATGGGACAGACGATGACGACATTATCTTTGGAGTCCCGCATCACCTCTAATTCATATTCCTTCCATCCTAATAAAGATTTCTCAACAAGAACTTGGCCAACAGGGCTTGTCACTAATGCCCAATCGATAAATCGATCAAATTCCTCCCGATTATATGCAATATTTCCCCCTGCCCCACCGAGGGTAAATGAGGGGCGCACAATGGCTGGGAACCCAATCTCTTCAATCAGTTGCAGTGCGTCTTCTCGTGATCGTATTGATCCACTTGCAGCCGTTTTGAGGCCAATTCGTTCAATGGCTTGTTTAAAAAGATCCCGATCTTCAGCTTTTAGAATGGAGGCATAGGATGCTCCAATCAGGGTAACTCCATATTTTTCCAAAATGCCTTTTTTGGTTAATTCGACCGTCACATTCAAAGCCGTTTGTCCACCCATGGTTGGCAGGAGAGCATCAGGCCAATCTCGTTCAAAAATGGCTTCAATGACCTCTACGGTAATGGGCTCAACATACGTCCGATCTGCAAGATCTGGATCAGTCATGATAGTGGCGGGGTTGCTATTCAGTAGCACCACTTCATAGCCTTCTTCTTTGAGGGCTTTGCAGGCTTGCGTCCCAGAATAATCAAATTCACAACCCTGCCCAATGACGATCGGACCAGACCCAATTAAAAAAATACGCTTGATATCATTTCGACGAGGCATACAATCTTCTCAGGAAAATTCCATCATCATTGAAGAAAAGGATTTGATTTGTGCTCTTTCGTCGAATCTGACGACTCTGGACGATAATATCTCATAGCCTGCGGAATCCACGCTTCTATCTGATTAATTCGTGTGACATCTGACGGATGTGTGGACAAAAACTCAGGAATGGAATTTTGACTTCGGAAACAAAATTTCCCGATCATTTTTCTTGGGCACCCGCTCATCCGTTCCCAAAACGGGACAGCTTCCCGTGGGTCATATCCGGCTTTCGCCATCAATTGCAAGCCAATAAAATCAGCTTCGGTTTCCTGTTCGCGAGAATTAGGCAAGGCTACCCCAACGCCATACGCACTCATCGCTCCAATAGCTAAGCCAGGATCAATCCCTCCAGCCGCCGCTCCGGCCAAGGCACCAATCTGACCAATCTGTTCGAGGATTCCCCGGCTATAACGTTCCGCGCCATGCCGTTGGAGAGCATGCGCCACTTCATGAGCCATGACCGTGGCTAACCCGGCTTCAGTTTTCGTAAATTCTAAAATTCCGGTAAATACCGCCACTTTCCCGCCTGGAAGAGCAAAAGCATTAACCTGTTCGTTGTCATCAATGACGGCAAATTCCCACACATATTCTGGCTTATTGGCACTTTTCGCGATTCGTTGTCCAACGCGATTCACCATAAGTGTGACTTCTGGATCTTTGCTTAGACGAGCATTTTTCAGTATTTCCCTAAATGCCGAAAGACCCAAAGCAATTTCTTTTTCTTCTGAAATATAAATTAATTGATCGCGTGCAGTGCCCGGTGCTTTTTGACAGGACACGGCAAACAAGCAAATAAGACCAAGACAAACGAATTGGGCTATCCTTCGATTTTCGTGGGCACTTCGTTGGAATGGTAATGGGTGATTCATTCAAAAACTCTATGGCATCAAGGAATCCACATATACATCATCTGAGGAGTTCCACCTAAAGCCCCCAGTACGGTATTCGCATTGAGTTGAGGGAATCCTAATTGTCCTACCGTTGGAGGCTCAAAATGAGAATAAATATTCTGGTTGGTCTCACGCCTACTTCGCGTGTAGGTGACCACTTGCGTATCGGTTAACTGCGCGCTCTTTTTCGCACGTTCGATCGCATCATCCAAATAGCCAATCTCATCAATCAATCCTTCGGCTTTGGCAATATCCGCAGTATAAATTCGCCCATCGGCCAATTGCCGAATCTGTGTGGTATTTAACTTGGGTCTTCCTTGTTCCACAACAGCAAGAAAGCGGGCATACAATCTGTCAATGGCGTCTTGGAAAATTGCGCGTTCTTCCTCATTCATGGAGCGAAATGGAGATCCCATTGATTTCTTAGGACCTGATACAATTGCCGCAGGTTGAATCCCAACTTTTTCCAGTAATCCCTGGGCATTGAGTGTCAGCATGATCACTCCAATGCTCCCCGTGATAGTCGAAGGATGCGCAAAAATATAATCCGATGCCATGGCCACGTAATAGCCACCGGACGTTCCTAAATCCATAATCGACGTGATAATTGGCACCTTTCGCTTTTGTTTAAAATCCTGAAGCTCGTGATACAGAATATCTGAGCATGTCACGGTTCCCCCAGGTGTATTAATACGAAGCACAATGGCTTTAATGTGATCATCTTCCTCGGCTTTGATCAATTCTGCTTTGAGTCGGGCCGGCAGACTGGGTTCAGGGAAAAGGCCGGAGTCCTTGCTCGTCGTTAACGCCCCCGAGATATCGATCAAAAGAACTTTGTCAGAGCCTTCTCCTGATATTTTCGTTTCCCGCAATACTACTCCGCTGGAAAATACATCAACATGAATGCATCCGCTTAATGCGAAGTAAAAGAGGAGAAACAACCTTATTGGGTTACTCATAACTCTGCACTTTCATCATGTCGATAAATTGTTGAAAGAGATAGGATGAATCATGAGGACCCGGCGAGGCTTCCGGATGATATTGGATGGAGAGAATAGGACTATCTAGGCCAACCATCCCTTCACAACATCCATCATTCAGACTTCGATGAGTGACTTCCATTCTGCCAATAGATGTGTCAAAACATTGAGTATCCCACAGTGTTTTTTCTTGTTCTTTGTGAGGAAGCGTCACCGCAAAATTATGGTTCTGGGAAGTAATTGCAATCTTTCTTGTCCGAAGATCTATTACTGGATGGTTTGCCCCATGATGTCCAAATGGCAATTTATGAGTGGCCAGGCCTAAGGCCAATCCCAAAATTTGATGCCCTAAGCAAATACCAAATATCGGCTTCCAACCAAGTAAGGCTTTGACCGTTTTAACGGCATAAGACACGCCCTCAGGATCTCCCGGGCCGTTAGATAGGAACAGGCCATCAGGTTGTAATTGGCGAATATCGTCCGCACTTGTGGAGGCTGGCACGACATAAACCTGGCATCCCACATCCACCAAACTCCGAAGAATATGATGCTTGACCCCAAAATCCATCACCACGACTTTATAAGGAGAAGAGGTTACCACTTGTTGAGAAAGAGTAAAGCCATTCATCTCAGAGTTGATGCCCATCGTTCCCTTTGACCATTGATATGAAGACGGACACGTTACTTCACGCACAAAATCTCGACCGACAATAGAGGGTGCAGTCTGAGCTTTCGCGCATAACGAAGATTCCTCTAAATTTACATGAGAAATCACTCCCATTTGAGAGCCCTTTTCTCGTAGATGACTTGTTAACGCACGGGTATCGATCCCTTGAATACTCACAATTTCATGCTGGAGCAAATACTCTTCAAAAGATTGTCGCCCACGCCAATTGCTCATCCGCTTGGAGGCTTCTCGTACAATAAATCCTTCAGTCCACACTCGGTGAGATTCATCATCGTCTGGAGTTACACCATAATTTCCAATCTGTGTGCTCGTCATCAACACAATCTGGCCTTTATAGGAGGGGTCTGTCAGAATTTCCTGATATCCGGTCATAGCAGTATTAAAGACGACTTCTCCAACAGCTTCGCCCGTAAAACCTAGGGCTTGTCCTTTAAAAACTGTGCCATCAGCTAAGGCTAATACCGCGGCCTTCACATCATCACCTTTTTTTTGTTGCGTCTCATCGTAATTTTAGAAACACAAGTATATTTCAGGGGGCGTCAGCAAGATGACGAACAAGGATTTTCCGCAATTTCAGAATAAATAAAGAAAATGCGAGCGCGACATTCACAAGATGTAATGCCCGAACGATCATATGCAAGCGAAAGAATTGTTCGTAAGCTAATTCTTTTTTCTCTTTAGATATGGCTTCAAAGGCTTGTTCTTGTAAGGCTACCGCTTGGGGGCCCAAGATTCCAAGAATTCCAACTGTCACCACGAACATTCCACCAAGAAGCCACCATTCCCCCGTGGTAACAGTGAATACATGAGAAGGAAATTGGCCATACGTTCGATAACGAAAAAAAGCCACAAGACTGAGAACCAGTATGATGCCGAGATTCAGATAGCCATACCCGTCAAATACCCGACGTAGGAAACGGCCGGCAGGTTCCAAACCAAACGAATTAAACACAGCAGGAATGACTATGGCAATAATCACCACCAAGCCACCCACCCATAACGTTAACGCACACATTTCGACAAAAAACCCTATCATACCCCAATTCGCAAGCTTTCTTCCCATAGGTTAGCGAGCATCATAAACTAACCGACCATCAACCAAGGTCATTTTGACTTTTCCCTTCACCGACATACCGCCAAACGGGGTATTACGACTTTTGGATTGAAACTGTTCGGGGTCAACAACCCATTCTTCTTCAGGAGCGAAAATCACAACATCCGCCAAACTTCCTGGCAAAAGGGAACCAACAGGAAGATGAAACAATTGAGCCGGTGCGCGGGTCAACTTATCAAGTGCCTGCTCAAGAGACAAAACGCCGTCATGCACTAACCGAAGCGTCAGAGGTAGAGCTGTTTCAAAACCCACGATTCCAAAAGGTGCGGAATCAAACTCTAATTGTTTTTCTTGAACAGCGTGAGGCGCATGATCGGTGGCGATCACATCGATGGTGCCATCAACTAAACCTTGTTTGAGAGCCAGCATATCTTCATTGGTTCGAAGAGGTGGATTCATTTTGGCATTAGCCTGATAGCCGCGGACAGCTTCTTCAGAAATGGAGAAATGGTGAGGGCAGACTTCTGCACTCACCGGAAGCCCTTGGGATTTGGCATGACGGACCAATTCAACAGATCGAGCAGTGCTTAAATGCGCTAAATGAACATGGACCCCAGTCAGGTCGGCAAGAGCAAGATTACGAGCCACCATGACTTCTTCTGAAGCATCAGGAATACCTGGCACACCTAATTCGGTTGAGACGACGCCCTCGTTCATGCACCCGCCATCGGTCAAATGCAAATCTTCGCAGTGATCAA
>JBFJON010000018.1:0-9896 GCA_041617575.1 Nitrospirales bacterium
GATGCCCGTGTCGCATGCCAATGGGGAGAAATTGCGTTGGTCTCACTCATGGAGGGATTCAGGAGATGCCACTAAGCGGGTCGATAAGGCCTCGAGGCGCCGGGTATTTTCGGCTAGTTTGGGGAGCTGATATTTTTCATCTACTCGTACAACTTTTTGGAGATAGTGGACCGCTTTCTTCCACTCCCCTTGCGCTTCATGGCAATTGGCCAGTACATACCATGCCCCGCCCATCCGTAATTCATCCTTCAGCCGGCGTGCTACGTCCAAACTGGTTAATGTACAGGATTGAGCCTCTTCAAACCGGCGCTGACTCAAGTATAACCGGGCCATCATCCTAAAGACATCAGCTTGCCCAGCTTCATTTCCAACGCGCCGCATTAAGATGAGAGATTCTTGATAGTAGGCCAAGGCTTGGTCTTCTGATCCCGTTTCTCGTGCGACAAGGCCTAAGTCAGAAAGCACTACTGCTTTCCCCGCATAATCCGATAACAGATTCATGAGATCCAGTGCTTCTAAGTAATAGGCGCGGGCCCGTTCCCATTCGCCTGCATCCGCCGATAAATTTCCCAAATTGGCCAACGTTGTGCTAATTCCTCGATCTTCGCCTAAGATTTTTTGGAGTTCGAGGACTTCGGTATAGTACGCCCGTGCTTGGTCACGCCGCCCACTCACAGCGCATATATTTCCTAGATTGCCCAATGTCGTGGCCAATGCCCGTTGATCGCCATTTTTACGATCGACCTCGAGGGCTTGGGCGTAGCATTGAAAGGCCTCGGTATAGAACCCCTTGGAGAAATGTTGATTCCCTAAAAAATTGAGATCGGTAGATTGAGACCATGCCATGGCCAATCACTCCCAATGATGCATGGGAATGTTGAAAAAAGCCGCCAGCGGCGTTCTCGCCATTTCGCCGTGCTCACGTACTCCATGTACGCTCCGCGCGTTAAAATAGCTACGGCCTTGCTGGACGGACTTTTGTGAACATTCCCTCCAGCTGAGGATGACTGTCTCCTCTTGGGCCTGTATTCGCCATGGGAGTGAAATATTCAACAGTCCCTGCATAGCGTCATAAACAAGAAATTGAGACTTCATGGACGTTCTTCATGCCGAAGCAAGAGTCCGTTCAAGTATGGGTTTGGCTGCGGTCACAATAGAAGCCCCATCCCCCACGATCAGACTGTCAAAGTTATACTTTAATAACCGACGCAAGCCTTCACGAGCTTGACCGATATCCGCGTATTTTTCAGGAGGAAGGAGACTTAAGCTTCCGGCGGGATAGCCAAGCACCGCATCACCGACGATGAGAATGCCTTTCCCTGTTTCCAAAAATAAGGCGCTTTCGCCAGGAGACTTTTGATGAGTTAATTGGACAATCCAAATACCACCTGGAAGTAATTCTCCGTCTTTAAATGTCTTATCAATCGTGATGGACATTTCTTTGGCATCCAATTCCGGGGCCATCACCGTACAGTGAAATTCATTTTTTAGCTCCCCGGCCTCCCGAGTATGATCTCGATTAGTCACAATAATATAATCGACTGGACCTCCTTGACGAGCAAGCCTAATGTCATTGGCACTCATTGGAGGAGGGTCGACTATTATTCGATGCTCTCCTACCGTCAGGAAATGCCCATTGAAATTGATTTGTTTTTCCTCTGAGAACCAAGACCACTCCCAGATACTGGGAAGCAGGGACTTCATAAGGTCCCTATAGTTTCTTGTAAAACTGCTGTAGTCTTCTCCTGGACGGAAGATACTTCGGGAAGGTCTAAGATATCGTCTTCATGAACGGTAATAAATTTTCGGTTAGGCCCTTTAGTGATGGAAATAAGAAAAAGACTTCGTGAGGGCGTGGTTGGGATCACCACTTCGACCGTACTATCCACAGCAGTGACCAACTCGAGAAATTTTTGTTTACCTTCTTCTAATTCGTCCATGGCATTCCAATCATTGTGTTTCAATAAAGAAAGAACTACATTGGGGAAGGCATCGAAGAAGTTAAGAGCTTTTCTACTTCTTCCAAAATCATCTCATGTCCAGCCAGCGTGCCGTCGGTGAAAAAATTTCCTACTCGTTGCCAACGGATGAGACCTTGTTGATCGATCACATAGACGTTGGGAATAAATTTCCCACCGCCATACAATTTGTCTGTGGTTTGCTTCGGATCTAATAAATAGGGATAGGTTACTTTGACTGGAAAAGTTTGCAAAAATTCGCTCACGTCGGCTTGGGAATCGCCCGAGGAGTTCACCCCGATAACGGCCACTGGCTTGCCTTGAGTGGCCTCATAGACCTTTTGCAAATTGGTGCCTTGTTCCAAGCATGGCTTGCAGATATGAAAGAGCCCGAGTACGACGACTTTCCCCTTGAATTGTGCAATGGAGACCGTTTGTCCATCCAGAGCGGTTAACGCGAAATTTGGTGCTGGCTCACCAACTTTAAAAAAGCTTGCAGCCTGGGCAATCCCCAAAAAACCAAGAAGCACACTTGCCAGCAACAGCCCAGATTTTGTTCGTCGTGTCATAATTTTTCCTCCTCTAATCACTCAATAGGAGAAAAAGATCTCCCATTGATAGGATTCTGTCAAATGCGAAAACACTTTCAAAGAGATGGTATCACAGGATTTTTGAGGGCAGCAACAACACGAGGGCGACCTTTACGAAGAAGAAGCCTGATCAGGCTCAAAAAGCCCAAGCTGCATATGTTCCGCTTTCGTTAACGTAATCGGATACTTATCCGTGAAACAGGCATTGCAATAATGCTGAGAGGCATCCGGAGCGGTAGCTAACATCCCTTCAAGGCTTAAATATCCCAAACTATCCGCCGTGATATAGCGTCGAATTTGCTCAATGGAAAATTTTGATCCAATCAGCTCCTTTTTATTCGGCGTGTCAATTCCATAAAAACAGGGTGCAACGACAGGTGGAGAACTGATTCGCATGTGAATTTCTTTCGCACCGGCTTGGCGAAGCATTTTGACAATTTTTCGGCTGGTGATTCCTCGAACAATCGAATCATCAACCACCACAATTCGTTTGCCTTCCAGAACTTCAGGCACAGGATTCAATTTGAGTTTGACGCCAAAATGGCGAATAGCTTGTTGCGGTTCGATAAAGGTCCGGCCAATATAGTGATTCCGCGTGAGCCCAATTTCAAACGGCAAGCCCATCCCTTCGGCATAGCCAAGTGCAGCAGGCACCCCGGAGTCTGGGACAGGGATGACAAAATCTGCTTCGGCGGGACATTCCTTGGCTAATTGTCGTCCAAAAGCTTTTCGTATGGGATAGACGGCATTCGTGCCAAAGATTTTTGAATCCGGTCTCGCAAAATAGACATATTCAAAAATACATTGCGCCCGCTCATGTTCTAAAAATGGATGAAAAGAGGTCAGTTCCGAACCTTGGATGACCACAATTTCTCCGGGCTCCACTTCACGCACAAACTTGGCGTCAATGAGATCGAAGGCACAGGTTTCAGATGCGACCACCCAACTCTCTTTATAGCGGCCCAAAGATAAGGGACGAAACCCGTACGGATCACGGGCGGCGATGAGATGGTCATCTGTTAGCAACACAAGCGAAAAGGCCCCCCGTACCAAGCTCAACGCATCAATCACTCGATTGACGATAGTATCACCCTTGGAATGAGCGATCAGATGAATAATGACTTCACTGTCGGAATCTGATTGAAAAATGGCCCCATAGGCTTCCAGCTCTCCTCGCAACATACCCGCATTGACAAGATTGCCATTATGAGCGAGTGCCAAATTGCCAAATGCAAAGTTCACTGACAAGGGTTGAACATTATGGAGATCGCCGCTTCCTGCAGTGGAATATCGGTTGTGCCCAATGGCCTTTTCCCCCGGCAGTCCTCGTAACGTCTTTTTTGAATAGATATCCGCAACAAGCCCCATGCCTTTTTGCTGGAAAAATCGCTCCCCATCTGATGAAACAATTCCCGACCCTTCCTGCCCTCGATGCTGTAACGCATAGAGCCCTAAATAGGTCAAATTTGCGGCTTCTTTGTGCCCGGAAATGCCGAATACCGCACATTCTTCGTGAAAGCCATCAGGTGATGGAGATGAGGAAGCCATCGGCAAGGATTTCATACGGCTTGCTGGAAAAAGGTTAACAGGTTAAATGCGTCACCCTGTAAGGCTAGCCTCTATAATGACTGTTCAATTCCAAGTTGTTGGGCTAGGCTGTTGTGCCATCGATCAGCCAAATCCGTTATGGGCAAGGACATGTGACATACTGTTTGGTTCTTTGGTCTTTGAACCGTCACATTCATGTGTTGGTTATCGGTGACGTACCCTATTAATAAAGGCATCGGTAGTTTCGCACCCAAATCTTGAATACATTGTCTGACCTGATCAAGATGTTCTTGTTTGACTGATACTAACACTCGCGAAGGACTTTCCCCAAAAAGCAGCGCATCAAGACGTAAACGCTCTTGGGTGAGTGTCACCTGTGCCCCAAATGGGGTGGAGGGATGCGTGAGACAACACTCAGCCAGTGTAACGAGCAACCCCCCTTCGGAGCAATCATGAGCCGATTCCACCCATCCCTTTTGAATGAGCGTCAACACCCAATTATGTAGGGCTTGCTCCTGTTCCAGATCTAACCAGGGAGGCATTCCTTGTTCTCGAGAATGCATAACTTTGAGATATTCTGTTCCCCCGATGTCTTCCCGAGTTTCACCCAACAGGAGGATGGCATCGCCAGATTGCTTGAACCATTGAGTCGTAATATCATCTTCTCTCTCAATCAAACCAACCATGCCAATTATAGGCGTGGGATAAATTGAGAGACCCTTCGTTTCGTTGTACAAACTGACGTTGCCGCTCACCACAGGAATTTCAAATGCCCGACAGGCGTCGGCGATCCCTTCCACCGCCATAATGAGCTGCCACATCACCTCAGGCCGCTCGGGATTCCCAAAATTCAGACAATCCGTGACTCCAAGAGGTTTGGCACCTGAACACACTAAATTTCTGGCCGCCTCCGCCACCGCTAACCCTCCACCAATATATGGGTTAAGCAAACAGTAGCGGCTATTCCCATCAGTCGTCATGGCCAGAGCTTTTCCCGTCCCTTTAATGCGAACCACAGCGGCATCCGATCCCGGGCACACAACGGTATTCGTCCCCACCATATAATCATATTGCCGAAACACCCATCGTTTGCTAGCAATGGTTGGAGAAGCAAGCAACTGCAATAAGGCTTCAGCTGGATCTTTCACATCAGGCAACGCATCGAGATTTAAGGCCTGCAAAATTTCTTGATACTGGGGAGGCGCGGATGGTCGTTCATAACGAGGGGCACCCTCCGCAATGGCATCAGCGGGGATTTCCGCGACGACCTGTTCGCCTTCTCGAATTCGAAGCAAGCCATCGTCTGTAACTTTTCCAACCACGGCGGCATCAATACCCCATTTTCGACAAACGGCTAGGACAGCTTCTTCTTTGCCTGGTTTGGCCACCAACAGCATTCGCTCTTGGGATTCAGACAGGAGGATTTCATAGGGCGTCATATTAGGTTCGCGCTTTGGTACCTTGGCCACATCCAACTCAATTCCGGTTCCCGAACGTGAAGCCATTTCACATGAGGAACTGGTCAAGCCAGCAGCCCCCATATCCTGAATTCCGATTAAAAGGTCTTGTTCTAAAAACTCAAGGCATGCTTCAAGTAAGAGTTTCTCCAAAAACGGATCTCCTACTTGAACATTGGGACGTTTTTTCTCGGAAGCATCATCGAAACTATCCGAGGCCATCGTTGCGCCATGAATGCCATCTCTCCCGGTTTTGGCTCCAATATAGAGCACCTGATTACCTATGCCGTTGGCTAACCCCCGCAAGAGACGATCCTTTTTCACAATGCCTAAACAAAAAACATTCACCAGAGGATTTTTGGAATAAATATCGTTAAAGGTAATTTCGCCGCCAACGGTTGGAACCCCAATACAGTTGCCGTACCAGGAAATACCAGACACCACTCCTTTTAAGAGGTGTCGATTCTGAGCCGAATCCAACTCACCAAAGCGGAGGGAATCTAAAAGAGCAATGGGTCGGGCACCCATCGTGAAAATATCGCGAAGAATGCCACCAACTCCGGTGGCCGCTCCTTGAAAGGGTTCGATGAAAGACGGGTGATTGTGCGACTCCATTTTAAACACAGCAGCCAACCCATCACCGATGTCGACGGCCCCTGCATTTTCCCCAGGGCCCTGGACCACTCGTGGCCCCTCGGTTGGGAATCGTCTTAAATGCACACGTGAGCTTTTGTAACTGCAATGTTCACTCCACATCACCGAGAAAACGCCCAACTCGGTGAGGTTGGGTTCTCGCCCCAGATGTTTAAAAATTTGCTGATACTCCTCTTCCGACAGCCCATGTTGCTGAATCAGCTCTTTAGAAATCTGACCAGAAGGCGACGTCATCGTGATAAATGTCCTAACAACATTAAAGAAGTCGTGACTTCCCTTCCTTTTTTGTGGGAGGGATGAAGGAGAGGGAAATTGGCTCAATGACTAACAAACAGAATATCAAAATTTTGGTCTTTTATCTTTCTTCAATTAAAGATGAAATGGTGAAGAGCGAGCACTTGGAAATGGGCCAATTTCTATTACAAAAAGGTTTACTCTGGCCTCTGGTCTGACCCAGATGAGGGCATTCGCAAAGGCAAATGATCTGTCACATACGAGGCATACCGAAGTGCCGAATAAATTTGCTCTCGGTTTATTTGAAAGATTTCTTCTACATCCTCAAATGATTTCCCCGTACCCAACGTCCCGACAATAGTGGCCACATCGATTGACGTGCCTGACACGCAAGGTTTTCCCTCGCAAACCTCTGGATTCATTGAAATGCCGGAAAACACGTCCATCTGTATTCTTTACAATTCATAAACTTTTTACACTTCACCCCTTAATCCTATGCATAGGCTTTCTGGGTTCAATGTAAGGCTCTATTTTAAATCATTTTGTTCGTACAGAAACTGATGCGTTGTCTTTAAAGGAAGTGAGTACAGATTTAAAGATAAGACGGCCGTCCTGATTGCTCAAAATCATTTCCGCGCAGCGTTCAGGATGCGGCATAAGTCCCAAGACATTCCCCTGAGAATTTCGGATGCCCGCGATATTGTCGAGAGACCCGTTTGGATTGGCGGTACTCGTGGCATTTCCATCTTTGTCGCAATAGCGAAAAATGATTTGCGCGTTGGCTTGGAGAGCGGATAACGTGACCGGATCAGTGTAATAATTGCCATCGGCATGGGCGATAGGAAGTTTGAGGACTTGGCCTGGTTGGCATTGATTGGTAAATGGGGTGTCGGTATTTTCAACCCGGACATAGACCTCTTCGCAAATGAACGACAAATTTTTATTGTGTAACATTGCGCCTGGTAGAAGGCCTGCTTCTAAGAGAATTTGAAATCCATTGCAGATACCTAAGATCAGCCCTCCCCGATTGGCAAACTCGATAACGGCCTCCATGATGGGTGAGAAACGAGCGATGGATCCTGTCCGCAAATAATCGCCATAGGAAAACCCCCCAGGCAAAATAATGGCATCCATGCCTTTGACCGACGTCTCTTGATGCCAAATGAAATGTGCCGATTGTCCCATGACTTCTGAAACCACATGGGCGCAGTCGCGATCACAATTGGAGCCAGGGAAGACAATGATGCCGATATTCAAGAGATCGTTACCCAATTCTTTGGAAGAAGAGAAATGTTAATTCCAAACATCCGGGCGTTTTTGGACCAACCCCAAAAAAGGCGGGAAGTGACGAAACTGTTATGAATCGATGAGTTCGTACCGGAAATCTTCAATGACCATATTGGCCAGTAATTTTTGGCACATGCTTTTAATCTGGACTTCGGCGGATTCCTTCTCAGTCGCCTGCAGATCAACTTCTAAAAATTTCCCCATTCGAACATCTTGGACTGCATCAAAGCCGAGCATGTGAAGGGATTGCTGGACAGCTCGACCTTGAGGATCATGAATGCCATCTTTGAGTGTGACGTAAATCTTGGCTTTCATAGGCGTACAACCTACTTCCATTTTTCCCTTACCTAGCTTTTACTGACCGCGTCAGTTGAGGCGAGACTTTGCCTTAAAGAAGAAGTGCATTTTTTCTGCTAACTACTAACTCGCCTGAGAACTTCTTGGTAGGTTTCTTCTATTCTCCCTAAATCCTTCCTGAAGCGGTCTTTGTCCATCCGTTCTCCGGTTTGAATATCCCAAAAACGGCAAGTGTCCGGTGATATCTCATCGGCCAAAATAATTTGTCCGTTCCATAGACCAAATTCTAATTTGAAGTCCACGAGCATCATGCCCCGTTTCTGAAAAAACGGCAATAGTACCTCGTTGATCTTTAGGGCCTGATTCCGCAGTTCTGCCACTTGCGAAGGCGTAGCCAATTTGAGTAATCGAATATGATCTTCCGTAATTAACGGATCTCCCAATGCATCATCTTTATAAAAGAATTCGACTAACGGGGGATCAATAAACATGCCCTCCTCTAGCCCTAAACGCTTAATGATGCTGCCGGTCGCCCTGTTCCGCACCACGACTTCTATTAAAATTATGTCGACCCGGCGCGCTAACATTTCCCGATCATTAATCTGTTGAATGAAATGGCTAGGAATTCCCGCATCGGCTAATTCCTGAAAGAGCCGCGTAGAGATTTTATTATTGACAATGCCCTTCTCGAGAATCGTCCCACGCTTTTCAGCATTAAACGCCGTCGCATCGTCTTTAAAGTATTGGATCACCTCATCCTCTTTCTCCGTAAGAAAGATCTTTTTCGCTTTACCTTCATAAAGCATATCGCCCTTTTTCATCATATCATCCTTTAATTTAGGGTTTTCCTTGAGTGCATTTTTCGAGACGACCGCCCCCCTGTTGGTTTTTTTTTGATATTTCTAAATACCCGCTTAAAGATTTGTTGATGGTGACGCACATAGGCTTTGGGATTAAAGCATTTGGCTATATCTTTAGTCGATAAATGCTTGGTGATAAAGGGATCACGTTCAATAAGTGCCTGGAAGTTTCCCTGGTTTTCCCATGCAGTCATGGCATGTTTTTGTATTTTCTCGTAGGCATCTTTTCGGATGGCACCCTTATGAATAAGCGCTAACAAGAGTCGTTGAGAATAAATGAGCCCTCCGGTCATATTAAGAGTCTTCATCATGTTTTGGGGATAGACTACCAAATTGGATAAGACCTTGTTCAACCGGACCAACATATAATCCAGCAAAATCGTGCTATCGGGAATAATGATTCGCTCAACAGATGAATGACTGATATCCCGTTCATGCCATAGCGCCACGTTTTCCATGGCCGCGAGACTATTACTTCGAACAACTCGAGCCAGACCACAGAGGTTTTCAGAAGCGATTGGGTTTCGTTTGTGCGGCATGGCTGACGAGCCCTTTTGCCCTGCCTCAAAGTATTCTTCGACTTCTAGCACCTCTGTGCGTTGTAGGTGTCGAATCTCTGTCGCTACCTTTTCGATGCTGGCGGCAATGAGGGCCAAAACCGAGAGAAAGGCCGCATGACGATCACGCTGAATAACTTGATTGGAAATGGGTGCCGGTGTCAAACCCAATTGCTGACAAACGGTTTTTTCCACGGATGGAGGCAAATGGGCAAATGTCCCCATGGCTCCCGATAATTTACCGACCGCAATATCCGCAGTCGCGGCTTGTAGACGATGTTGTTGGCGCTCAAATTCTTGATACCAAATGGCCACTTTCCACCCAAAGGTGATCGGTTCACCATGAATCCCATGAGAACGCCCGACGGTCATCGTTTCTTGATGAGCAAATGCCAAATCTTTCAATGAATGTAATAAGGCCTCGATATCGTCCATTAGCAAACTGGACGCTTCC
>JBFJON010000019.1:0-9889 GCA_041617575.1 Nitrospirales bacterium
CATCCCCGGCACGTCGTTTCAAGTCTACTGGGGGAAAAGTGAAGTATCGGTTGAAGATAAAATACTCACTAAATCGCAAGTTGCTGAAACCATTCAGACGGTGATCAATGCGTTCAGCGAGATGGTAGCTCATCGAGATCAATACAAGCGATTTGATGAAGCGCTTACCAAAGGGGCGCTGCAAAAGGTCGTCATTGAGCCAAAGGTGTTCAACCGGGACGGGAAAGAATTTATGTTTCTGGTTGCACGCACGAAGCACCAAGGTCAGGTGAAATTACTCATCAATGCTTCGGCACTCAAGGAAAAAGGCTTGGTGAATCATCCGGAACAATTGGTTCCCATGTTGGCTCGAGAGTTTCAATGGGTGGTCAGCAAGGCCGATACGTCCCAAAAACGACCGGGCATTGCCGCGACGAGAGATCTTCAACACGCACCCATTCAGACAAGAAAAGAAATTGACAACTCGACGGGGGACCAGCGTAAGAAAGCCTTGCAAGCCCTTTTTAAGAACTATCTCACTACGGTGGATGAGTTTAACAGTTTGAAAAATCAGCCATACTACGAAATTGGTTCAACGACTCCGATTCCTCCAGCTCAAGCGGATTCCACGACCAAGCTCTACGACATTCGCGTGCGGGATGCCCTGCAGCACATCGTGCGTGAACCGTATTTTCAGGAACATACGCCCAAGGCCGTTCGAAGTTTATTAAATGGAAAAATCTGGAATGTTTCGTTTACCCATATCGACTCGCGCGATTGGGCAACGCGGACACGCGTGCTTCCAAAAGATAAAGCCGTGAAAGTCGGAGAGAAGGGGAAAATGATTCAACCTGCCAAGATCTTGATCAATCTTCATCGGAAGGCTATCCCAGACGATCCCTATTACGACCTCACCAAAGGTTTACCCATGGGGTCTCTCTCGACCGACCAATTAGCGCAGGTCATTACCTTAGAGATTGAAAATCAGATTATTGAAAAGTCTATGCGTGGCCACGTCGCAGAGGATGCCCATACAGTCCCAAAATGATGGTGAGCCATGGGTCTTTGTCTACTTTCTGCGCCCCCGCTATTGGCTTTCGAAAAATGTGACGATGTCATGCAGGACATCTGTCTTCTTCATCAATTCGGTATGTCCGACTTCATATTCCAGAATGGTGGTTGGCAATGTCTGACGATACGGCAGTGGAAGCAAAGCCGATGATACAGTGACTGTTCCATCTCCATCCTCGTAGACGGTGGTGAGGTCCTTCGTGGAACGTGGCTTTGCTGAGTTGGAATCTGCAAATACAAGTGAATCTTTGCCTTTAGCCTTGTTTCCAACCCACATTCCCCTGGCCAGGGTCGGTGTGCCCCTCGCATATAAATAAAGAAGAGATGGCTGGGTTGGGCCCGTTGTGGCCAAAGGTGCCCGAATGAGATCCAAGAAACGTTTTGATCGATGCAGCCAAAAGGATGTGTAGGCGGCGCGCCGTTCCACGATTTCTTTGGAGAAGGTTTGCATAGTATTCAACAGTCCCCACTCGGATTGTCGCCAATGCTCTGCGTTTCTGATCATGCCTTTCAAAGGCTTTAATTCTGGGGTGAGAAGTACATCAGAGTCGGAAACCGGTAGTGTGTAGTAACTAGCCGGGAATGACGCGTAGGCCTCGGAACTCAGAAGCGACGAATTCAAACCGACGGTCACCCCAAAGTTCATGTTGCGAAACGAGTTCATCACTCCAAGAAACGGCACACCAGCCAAAACTACCCTCTTGAGCGACTCTGCCCCCTTCCAGGTTTCAACGGCAGAATCGATATCCTCTGTTCCATACCGCAGATAGTAGCTGACAATGAGGCCACCCATACTATGAGCGACGATAGAAATATTGTTTTTCCCTTCGGCCCGGAGTCGGCCGATGAGGCCGTCCAAACTTCGAACAGCTTCCATCAGATCTCCCCGCCAGTCATAGGCAAACGGAATGACCTGCTGGTTTTGTTCGCGGGAGAGACGTAGTTGGTCTATCAGTTCGCCATAGACATCAATGGTGTAGAAGAGCGGAACAACGCGAATCTCATCAAGGATGCCATCGGGTTGCAAGTTGACAGTTCCCTCAAATCCCAAACCAGGTACCGGAAGGGTCAATGACTGGACGCCGAACAGGGCCTGAGTGAGAGAAATAAAAATCAGGCGACCATCCGTCTCGCGCACTAAACGCGTGCCATAATAACCAGGCACTAAGATAATCGCGGACTCAATTTGGCGAACATGATCCGGCGCTGCTACGGGTGGCTGACTACACCCCGACAGCGACAAGATCACAATTAACACAGACAGGAATTTCACCGGGGATTTCAAAATTCGAATAAGTAGCGGTGTAACAAGAAATCAATTCCGGGCATTAGGAATATTAGAAAAACTATAAGTAACCTTACTTATTAGCCTTTATGCCTGAAGTTTAAGATAAATCTAAAGTGTGAGATTGTAACTCAGGACTGGAAGGAAATCTCCCGGTAGAAACTCGGTTAATATCCTTCCCGCTTGATACAGGAATCCTTTAGCATAATCTGATTCCGTTCACAGGTTTGTGCAAGTAAGCGGTGGTGGGACGCGGAATCCGTCACGGCTACCAGATCCAATTGGTGGCAGAGTTGAATCGTATAGATCAACGATGCTGCGGTTTTTATCAATGCCCACCCGTACTCAAAATAAGCAGTATCTTCCTCCTGGAGTCGATGACGACTCAAAGTTTGAACCGTCTCCACCTGAAAAGGTGTATCCGCCCATTCCATTCCCTGGAATTGAAGCCACCCTGGATCGTGTTGTGCCTCGGGCGATTGCGTTTTTGGGTCTTGCGGGTCCGCGAACAAGCCTCGCTGAAAGCGACGATCGTCCAACAGTGATTCCTGAAAAAGACCTCGCCATTGGTGATCAGCTAAGTCCCGATTCACAGCCGACACGGTTTCGGGCTTCATTAAGCCACTCAGGTTATACCCCTGGACGATTCGGCCAGCCTTCAAGAGCTCTGGATGGTAATCACTCATGCGATCAGGAAACGCGGTTGTGCCCATCATCGGGGTAAGCTGAAGGGCCATAAAACCTCGAAAGTGAACAGTCTGGTAGTCCGCCAACAAACGCTCGAGTGTGCGTTCATGGCAGAGATGGAAGGGATAATAGAGGGCATGCATAAAGAAGGCCTATCTCACGCTAAGTCATAATTGTATGGGTGTTCCTCACGGCGGGAGAAATCTTATTGAGAAAAACCGAGCAATAGTGGGCGATTCATGTAAACGACCAATTCCTAAAACCGGATATTCGTGAAAACATAGAAATAATCGGTATCTTTGTTCCCTCCAGGGGGTAACCCCGCGGTGGGTGGAAGGCGGTTAAAATACGAACCTTTAAACCAGTGATCATACCCTGCGTCAATTTCTAGATAGGAAGTGATGGCCCATTGCAGGCGAACTTCGATGTCGTGTCCGAGGAAATTTCCCGAACTGCCTGTCTGATCTCGAATGGCACTGCTTCCAAAGGCTCCACGGGCCGTCGCTAAATACCAGATCCGATGCTTGAGTTGAAATTTCCAGCTATTCGCCGGAGTTAGCGCAAGACGCCAACCTGGCGAGCTTATGTTAGTCCGAAAAAATGGACCAAAATTTCCGGTGGGCATATACTCGAATCGCCTTGCTCCAAAGAGGGAGTCAAAGGCGGAATCCTGACTATCGTTTGGATTCCGATCACCACTTGCATAGTCGTAAAACACCTGAAACCGCGGCTCCCAGAGATAATCGAAGGTGTATCCCAGGCTAACATGGTGAAAATGGGCTAGGTGTTTCGTGTTGCCGCGGTGGCCGGCCTGCAGTACACTTTCCAGCTCGTAATCCAACCAGCGGTGGCGAGGGCGTTCGTAGAGACTAAGTCCAAATGTCGAAAACGTGCGTTGGGCAGTCACCGTAGAGCTGCGTTGATCGTTCAATCCGAAATAGTAAAGATTAAAGCGCAGCCACGGCACCTGGTGATTTTCCAAAAACGTACCCCAGAACACGTATCGGGCTGACTGTTCGTCTAACTGTGTGGAATTTATAATAACCGGCTCGACCAAAAACGCCCGAAACCGCCATGCTTCCGTATTCGCCAGTTGCCAATGGATGCCGTCGAACGCATTGGTTGTATTCCGAAATTCATTGCGCGCAATAAGACGGCGGTGTCCGATATCCATCGTCAGGCGCCCTACATGCAGGTCGGTGCGCAGCCCCGTTCCCAGAAAATCTTTGGCGGTCAGTGAGACCAGCGCTTGCAAAATATCAAACTCATTTTTAATACTTTCGTTGACAAAGTCTCCAGGCTCCGTCAGGTGGACCCGCGCATCCTGTCCCTCAAAGAGAAAGCGAATCAACTCGGTGTTTAATCCCACCCGAACACGAGTCCGTTGTTGAATTTGCGGATCAGTCCGTCCTTGTGTTTGGCTGACCCGCCAGGGGTGATCATACACTTCAAAACGGGTGCGTTGATCCAGGCCGAGGTCTAACCACCTAGGAAGATTCAAGGCGGCGTTCAGATAACGATTCCATTGCCAATTACCAGATTCCACTAGAACGGCATCTGCAGTATCACGCGGCGGATGCTCGGAGGCATGGGAAAGTCTGGTCCTTAAGCCTTCCTCAGCTATGGCAGGGGTGATGCCTAGGAGAACTCCAAGTACGGCGGCGGTCAATGCGCTGACTATTAAATGGGGTTGTTTTTTTGACAAATCAAAGCTGTTTCGTGGTGTGAGTTCTTTTTTACACGTAAATAGTGTCCCAATAAAGGGAACCAAAATAGAGGGTATTCATGTTGATGGTCAATCGGGTAAGAACGTTTAAGGAACATCAGTCATCCAAAGAATACCCTAAGTCAAGAAATGGACGGTGTCTGATAGGCCGGAGACATTTGATCGAGTGTTCAGTCCGGACAGAAATGAGAAACGTGGGCCCATAAAAGAAGCGAAAGAAAGAGAAGGCCGTGTATCGGAAGGCTAGGAGGAATCCATTGCAGTTGGGTAGGGCGTAAGATTTTCTGAGCCTTGCAAAATCAAAACATGAATCTTTACTTAAATTTTTGAGTAAAGGAACCCCAGTGATTATATGGTCTATTTTTGAATGTTTTTTCCCTCATTCAAAATAAAATATATTCAATGTGGTAAAGGATATTATGATTTACGTTAGCTAGAAATATAAAGTTAATATTAATCTTATGCTTTAAAAAATTATTTTCGATTTGAGGCTTTTTTAGGGATTATTCTAAGCCTAATATGAAATGAAGGAAACGGAAGGTAGAAGGAAATTGTTAGCCATCAGTGGCCCAACTTAAGGGTGACGTAAGGCATGAGAAAATAAGCCGCAATGGAGATAAGCATTCCCAGTGCCGCTCCGAGTAACCCACTTACATAGACCCCCAAAATGGGAAAAACAAAGACCACGAGGATCATGCCCAGGGCGATGTCCTTGTGGGTCTCATAAAAGGCTTTACGCTGATCCGTCTTGAGAGAGTCGTTCAATGACAAGTTCGAAGGGTGCGCCATGAGTGTATCAACCCTTACAAGTGGCCACTAAGGAGTGTTCGCCCTAAGTATTTAATAATAGTTGCGATGCCCGTGAACGGTAAGGTGTGGCTGTTTGCAAATGGGGAAGCAACAAATGGTGCCCTTCAGAACGGAAGTATCTGCGAGTTGGAGAATTTGCTGCAGAGGAGGGATGGGAAGCTCACATTTCCTCCCCACCTTCAAGACATTCGGTGCATTCATCCATTGTAGGATCTCCATGTTGGCTGCAATAGTGACGGGAACATTTACCACAGGTCATAAAGCTCATACAGACCAACCCCCCTTCCCTACATATATAACAGTTTTTTTCTCGTTTGGCCTTCGGCATCTTGCATCTCCTTCATCGTAATCTTGTATCGCTATCTCAAAAAATGTCAGGCGCAAGGCAATGCGCCGGAGCCGCCAACATTGGGCCAACGCTTGCGGTGTAGCGTTTCCGAAAGAGAACTTGGGCCCCAATAACCAATAATGGAACACAGCGAAAGTCAGAGAGGGCGTCCCGCTTGAATAGACGCACGGAGCTTACGCTGAACGGTAACAGGGAGACTACCCTTTGAGCCAACGCCCTGGCAAATGAGAGAAGACGAAGGTTTGTGGATAGGCACTCCTTGTTCTATGCCTCGGTTCGGCGGCATATTCGGATTAGCCATTGAAGTTTCAGGATTCGATTGCCAAGTTGTCAGTATTTTGGGTATCAATAGGAATTCAATTTTTTAAAGAAGGTTCAAGCGTCTGGCGCAATTATAATTGACCCCATATTCTCATCACCAAGAAAGGACACTGGCATGGCATGTGCTCGATGTGGTGGGCTGATTGTGAAAGAGTCTGTGTATGATAGGGAAGGGAGCAGTCAGGTGGTCATCATGGACCGGTGTCTTCAATGCGGTCATATTGAAGATCCTGTGAGTGCACGCAACCGTGCGCAGGTCACTCTGTCACCATCTGAAAAAGGTAAGGGCCGACGCGACCCTGAGCATCCTTTTCCCCCGATCGAATTAGCCAAAGGCTAGAGTAAAGTTACGCCGTCATCGCGCAATGCAAAAGTAGGATGGCGGGTGCTGCGCCAGCATCGCAGGCGCTCAAAGATGAGGCCTGTCTGAACGGTCTGGGCTTATTCCCGATGACGGATCGCGCAGACTTGAGCATCTCACCATTGCGGACCGGTTTATTCGGCATGAGCATTCAAGCCTTGTGGGCGAATTTGGCCTTACCAACTCAAGTGGAAACCCAGTAGGAAACGCCGAAGGAACGCTTAGATCGAATTCGAAAATAGATTGAACGACATATTCGCACCATTGAGCAGTCGCGAAGAGTGCCGTATGGTGCTGAACCGGGCGGTCAATTCACAGTTTCTCGAAAATCGCCCGTTGCCATGAACGAACCCAAACTTGCCAAAGTCATGAATTTGGTGAGTAAAGCCTATCCCCTATAGTCTGCACCAGCCTCTCGTCTAGTGAATTATGTTTTCCTACCAAAACTCCATTCAAAGCCCACCATGTCTCAAACCATAAGTCAGAACCACCACTATCAGGGACCGCCGTTCTGGTCGTATGGATTTCGACCCTTCTTTATGAGTGCGGGGCTGTTTGCCGCCGTGGCAATCCCGGTCTGGATTTTCATGGTAACGGAGACAGAGAACTTGATGTTTCACTATCCGTCACGAGACTGGCATGTGCACGAAATGGTCTTTGGTTTTCTGGCCAGTGTGATTACCGGCTTTCTGTTGACCGCCATGCCCAACTGGACCGAGCGCCCTCCGATCAGAGGCTTGCCGTTGATGCTTCTCTGGGCAATCTGGGTAGCCGGTCGCCTGGCCAGCACCGCCCCATGGTTCACCCCGCTCGTGTCAGCCTTGGTGGATGGTGTATTTTTGGTGATCGTGGCAGGCATTGTGTGGCGCGAGATTCTCGCTGCAAAGGCGTGGGAACGGTTGCCGATGGGAGTGCTGATCAGTCTCTATGCGAGCGCCAATCTGCTCTTTCATGGGTTATTTCTCAACCATACTGCCACAGATTTATCCGAGCGCATGGCTCTGGTTCTCGTCATGGTCTTACTCGCGCTAATCGGGGGGAAGATCACTCCTGGCTTTACTGAAGATTTTTTCATTCAGGAAGGAGTGAGTAAACAACCCGCGCCCTTTTCTCGGTTCGATGGCCTCTCGGTCTTAGTCGTCGGGATCGCCGGGCTCGCCTGGATGGTAAACCTGGGGCCGCGAATCACGGGCTGTGGGTTCCTGGCCGCAGGAGTCATCCACCTGATCCGTTTGAGCCGCTGGTATGGATGGCTCACCTGGCGTGAACCGTTAGTGTTGATTATGCATGTGGGATATGGTTGGCTAGCCATGTCCTTCCTGATCCTTGGCGGAGCCATGCTGGGCTTCGGTCTGCATTTGGAAGAGGCGTTACATGCACTGACGACTGGAGCCGTGGGTGTGATGACATTGGCAGTGATGACCCGAGCCAGCCTCGGTCATACGGGACGAAGCAAGCATGCCGGACCCCTGACGGTCCTGATCTATCTTCTGGTCAACCTGGGGGCGATGCTTCGGGTGTTCGGTCCAAGCCTGACACCATCAGGAAATGTTATTCTTGGCGTGGCTGCAGGGTGTTGGAGTGGAGCCTATCTGTTATTCATCGTCGGCTACGGACCTATTCTGTTTGGACGAAGCCTGGAGGAAAAGTGATGCAACTTGGGACCGTGTGTACAGCGCAAGATTAAAGGCCATGTTCACTTGCCTTTCCTTGTTGGTTGTTTTCGAAAAACATATGACCTTCCCCCTTTGAAAAATGGGGAATGGAAAATAGAAACTCAGAGTTGCTCTTGAACTTCCTCAGTCTGACTGCGGGAATTCTCGCTAAAGAACAAACAACACATGAGCATACAGTGGTTTCCCGGTCACATGAATATCGCGCGCCAGGAGGCGGCAAAAAGGATGGAGACCGTCGATGTCATCATCGAGTTGCTGGATGCCCGTATGCCGGAAGCCAGTAGCAATCCGATGATCACGGAATTGCGACTACACCGCCAGCGCCCCTGTCTCAAAGTGCTCAACAAAGCCGATCTTGCCGACCCCGCCGTCACCAAAGCTTGGCTACACGTGTACAATCAGGAGGCTGGTGTCAACGCCGTTGCCCTCTCCTGCAATCAGCCGGGCCAGGCCGCTAAGGTGCCCAATCTCTGTCAGCCCCTGGCCCCGCAACGCAATAGCAGCACCAAGCCGCTACGTATGCTCATCATGGGTATTCCCAACGTTGGCAAATCCACATTCATGAACATGCTGATCAAACGCCGCCTTGCCAAAGTGGGCAATGAACCGGCCGTCACGAGAATGCAGCAACGTCATACCCTGAACGACCGGATGACGCTCATCGACTCACCCGGCCTGTTGTGGCCAAAAATTGAAGATCCGATTGTGGGTTTCAAGCTGGCCACGATCTATGCGGTCACCGCCAAGGTGATCGTCGAGGAAGAAATCGCTGAGTATCTCGCCACCATTCTCCTTGCCCGTTACCCTGATCTTCTCGCAAAGCGCTACGGTTGCGCGGGAGACGAGCTGGATGGCGCGGGCGTACTCGAAGCCATTGCTAGCAAACGGGGCTGTCTCTCAAAAGGAAGGGGTGGGGGACTGGATCGGGAAAAAGCGGCAAAAATCCTGCTCCACGAGTATCGCAATGGCACGTTGGGTCGCGCCAGTCTAGAGACACCTGAAATCCGCCAGGCCTAGGCTAGGCTGTTCCTTCTTTGGTCCTTGGGTTGAACTTCGCGATCTGTGAAAGTACCTCTTGTTCACAAGACGGGCAAATTCCGTGAGTAAACTTGGCCTGTGACCGATCATTGATATACCTTTCCAATTGGACCCATTCACCCCGGTCGTTTCGGATAACCTTACAGGTTGCGCAAATGGGTAAATACCCACTGAGGATTTTTACCTCTTTAACCGCATCTTGCAATTGCTTCAATAGGAAATTGCGTTCAAGCAGTTGGCGGCGTAATTCCAGTTGGGCAATAACTTGGCGGCTTAAGGCATGCAGAGACTTCATTTGGTCCTGGGTGAGAGTTCCCGGCACTCGATCAATGACACACAAGGTGCCCAGATTATGTCCATCTGACGTGGTTAAGGGGGCCCCGGCATAAAATCGGATGTGCGGTTCTTGAGTGACCAACAGATTATCGGCAAATCGAGGATCGGATATGGCGTCAGGCACAATCATGATGTCCGATTGCAAAATGCAATTTCTCGAGGTGTTTCTTCGGCAGAGATCCCGACCTTGGACTTAAACCATTGACGGTGGTCATCTATCAAGCTGATTAATGCGATGGGTTTGTGACAA
>JBFJON010000020.1:0-9816 GCA_041617575.1 Nitrospirales bacterium
CAGCGAAACTGGTGAAGTGCGGGTAGAACTGCAAGACACCAATCGTCCTGACTTGTGGTGCGTGGAAGGAATCGCCAGGCAAATTCGCTCTGTTCTCACGGGAAGCCTTACGCCTTACACCTTCTTTTCGACGCGTGGACGAGCGAAACGTCGCATCCAAATCATGCCAGGGATGGAGAACGTCCGACCTTATGTGGCGGCCTGCGCCTCTCTTGGGCTTCCTATGACCCTAGAAAGCCTAGAGCAATGCATTCAAACACAGGAAAAGTTGGCAGATGCGTTTGGACGCAATCGAGAGACGGTCTCGATCGGGTTGTATCGCCTACCCTCCATTGCGTTTCCGGTAACCTATGGTCTGGTGAAACCCGATGAAGTGCGTTTTATTCCGTTGGGGTTTCATGAAAAAATGACACCTCATGAGGTCCTCACACTTCATCCCAAAGGCCTAGAATATGGTGGCATCGTCGCTGGCTGTGAAAGACTTCCCCTGCTCTGGGACGCCGACGGGCAAGTTCTTTCCTTTCCACCCATCATTAACAGTCGGGAACTCGGAGAAATTCAAGTTGGCGATACGGACTTACTGGTGGAAGTGACAGGCACAGACCTGTCAATGGTGATCCTGACCCTGAATATTTTTGCCAGCAATTTAGCTGATCGCGGGGCCACGATCGAGCCCATCGACATGGTGTATCATTATGAAACCGCGATGGGCAAAACGGTGAAAACGCCGTTCGATATGGGGAACGGCCAACGTGTACCCCTCCATGCCATTGAACAAGCCCTAGGCATGCCGCTGAACGCCGAAGCGATTCAAACCGCTCTAACCTCCTACGGGTATCAAGTAAAAGCCACCCGGCATTCTGTTTCCGTGAAGTTGCCTCCTTTCCGGAATGACCTCATGCATGTGATGGACGTGGCCGAAGATGTCGCCATTACACGAGGCTATGATTCCTTTTCTCCTATCATGCCGCAAACATTTACTGTCGGAAGTTTGTCTGAACAGGAACAGCGAAGTGATCAATTTCGTGATTTATTAGTGGGTTTTGGATTTCAGGAAATGTTTTCCAACATCCTAGCCTCACGACAGGAATTTATCGAACGCATGCGCCTGACCGACACCGAACACGAATCGCTCGTGGAAGTCGCCAATGTCATGTCACTCTCCTATGCCTGCTTACGGCCTTCTATTCTGCCTTGTCTCATTCGAGTGGAAGCCTTGTCGCCCCGCGTGTTTTATCCGCATCTCTTATTCGAAGTGGGTGAAGTGGCGCGGATGGACCTCAAAGCGGATGTCGGGTCGCGTACCGTGTTGTCCCTGGCGGCTATTAGTGCCCATCCCGGAGCGAACTTTTCCGAAATGCATAGCTTCCTGGATCTTTTGATGTATTACATGGCCTGGCCCTATGACTTAGAACCCGTGTCCCACCCATCATTTTTGGAGGGTCGGGTTGGACAGATCCGTTGTCAGGGGGAGATGATCGGCTATATTGGGGAATTTCACCCGGAAGTGTTAGAGGCCTGGCAAATTTCTATGCCGACTTCCGGGTTTTAATTTGAGGTGATAACACCGAAGACTTAAGCGGCGGCCAGCTGTCCCGCACCTTGGGTCAGCGTAACGAGGTGCGCAAATCCTTGAGGGTCGTGAATGGCCATTTCCGAGAGCATTTTTCGGTTGATAAGCACGTTGGCCTTTTTCAATCCATTAATGAACTGACTATAGGTGACGCCATGCGCCCGAACGGCAGCATTAATTCGGACCACCCACAGTTGACGGAAATTTCGTTTCCGCTGTTTCCGTCCCGTATAAGCGTAGGCTTGGCCTTTATCGACGGATTCTGTTGCTGTTCGAAATAATTTACTTTTACCGCCATATTGTCCTTTGGCAAGTTTCAGACGTTTTTTTCGACGTTGTCGGGTTTGCGGTCCCCCTTTCACTCTTGGCATGATCCCTCTCCTTAATCTTGAAGAAAAATTTTACTAGGTTCCTATATGATGGCCAGACACATATTCCCTACATTCAAAATCATTGGCTTACTTATAAGGAAGCAGTCGGGAAAGTGAAAATTCGTCTACTTTGCACACCACGGCGGTTTTACCTAATCGTGCTTTCATACGAGGAGACTTGCTCGTTAAAATATGACGTGCCCCCGCTTTGCGACGCAACCATTTGCCTGACCCAGATCGTTTAAACCGTTTACTGGCTCCTGAGTGATTTTTTAATTTAAACCCTGCCATAATTATAATCCTTTTTTGTGAATTCGTGATCTCTTTCCTCTGACTGGCTCCGTTGCTTACTTTGGGGACACCACCATATATAAGTTTCTTCCCTCCATGCGGGGTGGACTTTCAATATTTCCCGCGCCTTTTAATTCCTCAATAACCTTCTGAATCGCCTGGAAGCCAAGCTCCCTATTGGCCATTTCGCGCCCGCGGAACATAACCGTAACTTTGGTCTTATTCCCTTCTTCCAAAAAATCACGGATTTGCCGGATTTTCGTCTCCATATCGTGCGTGTCCGTTCGCGGACGGAATTTAACTTCTTTAACCTGTGTTGACTTTTGGTTAAGTCGCATCCGATGTTCTTTTTTACTCTGTTCATACTTAAATTTCCCATGATCCATAATCCGGCATACCGGCGGTTCGGCGGTCGGCGCAACTTCAACTAAGTCATAGCCTGTCTCCCTCGCTTGTTTGATGGCTTCAGACGTTTTGAGGATCCCAAGTTGTTCGCCTTCCGCCCCAATGACTCGGACTTCCGGGACTTTGATGAGATGATTAATCCGCTGTTTCGGGGTCGCCAATCGCGTCATTCGAAAATAATTGATCCGTTTTTTACCGCATCGGGTGTTTCGTCCCGAATAAGCTGAAGGATATCATTCATAGACATTGTTCCCAGGTTTTTGCCATTTCGCTGTCGGACGGACAGGGTTTCGCTTTCAGTTTCACGATCACCCACCACCACCATAAGTGGCACCTTGCCCTTTTCTGATTCACGGATTTTAAGGCCAACTTTTTCATTTCGCAAGTCCAAGTTTACCCGACACCCTTTTGCCCGAAGGTTTTCACCAACCTTTTTGGCGTAGACTTCATGCTTTTGCGAAATTGGCAGGATTGCCACTTGGACCGGAGCAAGCCAGATCGGGAAGGCCCCGCCGTAATGTTCGATAAGAATCCCAAAAAATCGTTCGATCGAGCCAAACAAGGCTCGATGAATCATAATTGGTTGATGAGTTTTCCCATCTTCGCCTATATAGGTCAACTCAAATCGTTCCGGATTATTAAAATCGACTTGCACGGTGGAGCATTGCCAGGAGCGTCCAAGGGCATCTTGAATTTTGACATCAATCTTCGGCCCATAAAAAACCCCTTCACCAGGATCTATTTTATAGGCATAACCCCCCTCTTTGAGCGCCCCTTCCAAAGCCTGAGTGGCCTGGTCCCATTGATCAAGTAAACCGACGGCCTTTTCGGGTCGTGTCGAAAGGTACATTTTGAATTCGTTGAAGCCAAATGTTCCTAATATAAAGGTCGTGAATTTCAGAACCTTGCGGACTTCGGCACCGAGTTGGTCGGGACTACAGAAAATATGCGCATCATCCTGGGTAAAACCGCGAACACGCATCAGCCCATGGAGCACCCCTGACCGTTCATAACGATACACGGTTCCCAGTTCTCCGTAACGGACCGGCAAATCCCGATAACTGCGCAAATGCGATTTATACACCATAATGTGAAAGGGACAATTCATGGGCTTGAGCTGATATTCGCTCGACTCAACCGGCATGGAGGCATACATATTCTCCCGGTAAAAGTCCAGATGCCCACTTGTTTTCCATAGATCCAAGCGCGCCACATGCGGGGAATAGACTAGTTCGTAGTTATTTGCCACGTGTTGGGTTCGCCAAAAGTTTTCTATTAACAGGCGAATTTGCGACCCCTTGGGATGCCATAAAATCAGACCCGGCCCAGTTTCATCTTGAATACTGAACAGATCGAGTTCCTTACCCAATTTACGATGGTCGCGTCGTTTGATTTCCTCAAGGTTCTCTAAATGCTTCTTTAAGGCCTCTTCCGACGGGAACGACGTACCATATATACGCTGCAACATGGGATTCCGTTCATCACCACGCCAGTAGGCTCCTGCACTGGAAAGCAATTTAAACGCTTTGATCTGCCCTGTAGACGGCACGTGCGGACCTCGGCACAGGTCGACAAATTCTCCCTGTCGATACATGGAAATCTGCTCGTCAGGAATCCCCTCCAAAATTTCCACTTTGTACAGTTCCCCGCGTGTTCGGAAAAATTCGATGGCTTCGGATTTGGACATTTCCAGGCGGGTCACGGTCAAGTTGGAATCAATGATCTCTTTGGCCCGTTGCTCAATCTTCTCCAGATCTTCTGGAGTAAAAGGGCGTTCGAATGCGAAATCGTAGAAAAACCCTTCTTCAATGGCCGGCCCTATGGTCATTTGGGCAGTGGGAAAACATTCTTTCACCGCTTGGGCCATAATATGCGTGCTGCTATGACGATAAATCTCTTTGCCTTCTGAGGAATCAAATGTTAGCGGCTCTAGGGTCGCATCGTCGTTCAAAGTGGCCAGCAAGTCTGTTACTACGCCATTCACTTTAACTGCAAACACTTCCGCTGAGCCTAAACCACTAAGTTTAACCAAAGCTTCCTTCGCTGAAATGCCTTTGGGAAAAGCTTTTGATTCTATACCGGAAACAGATAGCTGAATCATGTCCACAATGATCTAAACCCTATTTTTGAGTAAAATAGGCGAAAAAACATGGCTTTTTTTACCTGGCTCGACGCAAGAAAAGGCACCTCTCCCTCCGCGAGGAAGCGGGATGCCTTTAAAATGATCAGGGAAATGGTAGGCGCGGGCGGTATTGAACCGCCGACCTCTACCGTGTCAAGGTAGCGCTCTCCCCCTGAGCTACGCGCCTATATTATACTCGCCTAATGCTAGTCTGCCAAAGAACACATGTCAAGAAATAGCTGTTAAATAAAGGGAAAGGGGAATCTTAAGTGGCAGGATCCGGAGCCGCCCGCTTACCTTTTCCCTGCGCAGTTTGTTTGGCCTGACTCACGGAGATGTGAAATTCCGTAATTTTTTTCCGCAAGGTATTGCGATTCAATCCCAACAGGCGAGCTGCTTTAATCTGGTTTCCATGGGTTTCCCGCAAAGCGAGTTCAATGAGAGGCCGCTCGACCGCACGCATCAATGTAGGATGCAAATTTTTGCCCGATCCTACATTCATGGCACGCACAAAATCCCCGATTTTTTTTTCCACATAACTGGCCAAACTCACATCCTTCGGATCAACTACGGGTTCACTAAACACGGGGGTACCAATGATCTGTGGAATTTGGTTCAACTTGCGCAATGCAGGTAGAGGTCCGGCATACACGAATGTCTTGGACAAATTGAGTTGCCCATTCAATTCGGAGAGATTCGGAAGGATATCAGGACTCGGCTCATCCAAAATCACGCCGGCGAAATCCTCGGATTCCATAGCGGTTTCCAATGACAAACAATCTTCGACGACCATGACCTTAGCCTGAAGGTCACGACCTGTGACCCTGGACTTCAATTCAGGATTATTTGTTAGTACGGCAAATCGGAGTTGAGGTACGTGTGGTGGCATAATCGGTTGGTCGACTAACAAAGAAAAGCGATTATGTCGAAAGGACTCTATTCTTTACAATTGAGAGAAATGCCTAGTTGGGATTCCCACTATTCCAATCCCAATAATGGGCAGAGAACCCGCAGCAAACACCAAATCACGAGGCCGCCAATAATATCCAATAGCATGCCGGCTTGTACCATTCGGAGAATCGGCACACGTCCCGTGCCATACACAATGGCATTCGGCGGAGTGGACACCGGAAGAACAAACGCCAGACTCGCCGCCATGCATGCCGCCAGCACCGGAGGAATTGGAGAAAAATTAGCGGAATCAGAAATAGCAATGAGCACCGGCACGAGCATACTCGTCGCTGCAGTATTCGAGGCTAATTCCGTTAACACGAGGGCCGTCAGGATGGCCACACCCATTAAACTCCATACCGACTCAATGCCAAACAAGCCAACCATGCCTCGTCCAATCGTATGAGCTAATTCGGTCTTGACCATCAATTCACCAAACGCAATGCCCCCGCCAAACAACAAAATGGTGCCCCAATGGATATTGGCCGCTTGCTTCCATGTGAGCGTGAACGTGCCTTGCCGAAGGTCCAGTGGTACAAGAAACAAAAGCCCCGATGCAAAAATGGGAACCAGTTCCTTTGGGAGATGAACACGCACCCATTGCACGAGAGCATCCTCCGGCTCTAACAAGATGGACAACAAGGCCGGCAACACCCACAAAAATACCGCTAAAAAAAACACACCAAAGGCGTAAAATTCCCCGCGCGTCCATGGAATAGAAGGAGCTGTCGCCAGAGTAAGTGAAGAATGGCCATTTGATGCCAGGGAAGACGGCGCATACAAACAATACAGCACGGAAAACATCACCAGAAGCATGACACCGGCCACGGGCAAGCCCATATACAACCACTGGTCAAAGGAAATGGTGATATTTGCTTGCTCGGCAAGCAGCCCGATACCGATTAAGTTAGGTGGCGTGCCAATCAATGTCGCCACGCCGCCAATACCCGCACCATAGGCCAAACAAAGCAAAAATCCCGTTTCAAATTTTCCTAGATCTTTTCTGCTCTGCCGCAGGGCATTTAACACTCCCAGTGCGATAGGGAGCATAACGGCCGTCGCCGCCGTATTGCTAATCCACATCGACATGCTTGCCACCGCCAAACTTAACGCCATCATGATACGAATTGGGTTACTGCCTACCCATTTCCGGGAAAGAAGCCAATTACCAAAGCGTCGATCCAGACCATGCACGGTCAAAGCCTCCGAGATAAAAAAGCTCCCAATAAACAAAAAAATTATGGGATGCGAGAAGGCCGCAAAAACCGATTTCATCGTTCCCAAACCAGCCAACACACACAGACCACAGCCCAATAGGGCCGTCACGGGCAAAGGGATGGGTTCCGTAATCCACATCACCACCACCCACGTTAAAATCGCCGCCAAGGTTCGAGCGGAATCGGAGAGGGTATCAGGAAGAAACACAAACATCAGACCTGCGATAAGGGGGCCAGCTAGCAAACCCAATAGATGAGGGGAGGGTTGAGGGGAAGAAGAGTTCATAGAGTGAATGTGAAGAAGCCCTAGCGATTAGAGCAACAGGGACCATAGGGCACAGTAAATTTAGTAAGCATCATACAATAGCTGAAAGCTTTGTGAAACAAAACGACCAGAAAGATTTTTCCTCCGTAACATGTAAACTAAGAACGCTAAATAAAGGTTCCTGACACCTATAATAAAAATGTGACAGCCCTTCTTATTTGGAAACGTTGAGGAAGGGGCTCGAAGTGCGAACCCTTACTGGAGGAAAGCGGGGGTCACAAAACGCCCTGGAGCATCGCCCGCCTTATTCACCACAAGCCGGGAAATTTTGCTTCATAAAGAAGCAATCGGAGAATAAGAAGACGAAGATCTTACATTGCCATTCGACCAATCTTTTCAGAGCCTACGCTTAGCGAAATTGAAGTGTTCCCCTTGATAGAATTCCTGCTTTTAATAGGTATAACTCAGAATCACCGTAAAGACGTTTTTGGTGTAATCATATACGGCGATGTTCGAATCATTGCGAATGCGTTGGTATTGGCCGGTAACCGATAAGTTATACGGCAAATCTTTGACAAGTTGGACGAGGTGACTTTTCTGTGTATCATCACGACTGACAGTGCCAGGAGCCGCTGTAGGGAAGAGCGTATTCGGGCCAGCATTATAATCCCGCCAGTGAATATCGAAACTGTAACGGAGTCGTAGGCCATCAATCGGGAGAGTAGCTTGGCCTCCTGTTAAAAAACGGTTTCCGTGATAGGTAAAATTGGATCCATCCGTATTTTCATTGTCATACTGATAGCCAATTCTGAGTAAATGTTTGTCCTCAGCAAAACGGAACACATGAGTGATGCCGAGCATCGTATTATATCCATCACGTTTATCTGATCCGAATCTTTGCAAAGTATCGGTGGAAATTTCGTTGAAAAATTTCTTCACTTGATACCTGAGGACAGCCGTTGTCAGGTTTCCAACTGGACCCAGCACTGGAAGTGTGATTACGGGTTCCACCAGGGTGGCCGAGAACGAAGGCGTTTGCCGGCTCAGAAACGGATCGAAGTCAAGCCAGAGATAATCATAGGTGTAGTCCACGGCGAGTTGGTACGGAAGATCAAATGTGGTTCCCCGGTAAAATCCTCCAATGCCGACCAAGTGGTCCATAATGTTAAATTGGGAGAGGTTATCATTGACATTTAGTGTTTGGAAGAATGAATAATTGATAGTGGATTCAAAGGGTCCATGACGAAGCCAGGCATAGTTGAGCAACGCAGAGGCCAAGACCCCAGGAGATGTTGTTTTTCTGGTTCTCAATGCTTTGACAGTTGCATCTGAATTCTTGTTGGGATTGATGGCCACATTATCATCATAAAATCCCCCGATACTGAGTTGAGCCGTCAACCGTTTGCGTTCTTTCGTGCTTCGTCGGCCTGCGGCGAGCGTATCGCGAAGTTGGATGGCACCTTGAGTTAACGGAGAGACGGCTACCTCTGTTTTAACCGCTTCTTCTAGTTCGACAATGGCCTGCTCGGGGAGTCCGAGAACGCCGTGCACCAGGCCACGATAAAACAGTGTCAGTTGTTTGATATTGGGGTCAGTCGTTTTGGCAGTATTGAAGGCCTCTAACGCATCATCATAATCTTTCTTTCGATATCGAAGAAATCCGACACAAAATCCCAAACCATCCATGTCCGGTTGTTCTTCGTACACATCGAATAGTAAAGGTTCGGCTTGATCATACTGATGAAGCGCAAAGTATGTCATGCCAAGTTGAAACTGAATGTACAGATCATCCGGCTTGAGCTTCTGGGCAGCCTCTAACTTTTGTTGCGCGATTTCGGGTTGTTTGAGTGCAAGATGAGTTAATCCTAGGTAATAGAGGATTCTGGCATTTTGAGGGTCACGTTCATGAGCTTGGTTAAGGAGTTCAAGTGTTTTTTGATACTTTTTCTCATCGTACGCCATGGTGGCTTGTGCGAGTAAGACCTCTGCTTCACCCTTTTGCGCTAACGCCGATACGACGAAAATGGAACACAGACACGTAAAGATGAGAAGGAAAGCGAATGCTCTCCAGTAGACAATAAATGCGAACCCATAAATACGTTGCATGACCGAGGTTCCTCCCAATCACAATGTGGGATAAAGATGCTAATGTACGTCGGCTTTTACGTTAGCCTTAATGGTTTGTCAAGGGAAAATCTTAGATAGATCAAATAAAAATGCCGTTGCGTTAGAAATGTTGCTGGTTAGAGTATGGGGCCATAATTGATGTAGCACGCACATTTATAGTCGTTGAACTTGTTACAGGATACAAAACGGATCCTAGCTTGAACTTCAATTATGTTCAATGGTTATTAATCTAAACTTTTTCAACTCAAGTGGCATGCCAAAAAACTTTCTCACAATTAGCTGCGTAATTTGTGGTACAGAATCCCCATTAAGACTCCTTACCTCACAGTCGTGTCTCGGCTGAGATCGTATCTGATTGCAACCGTTGCCAAGCTGTTACCTATCAATTCTTTCAAACTGAGCAATTTTGACCAGACTGCTGTCGCTCTTCTAGCCATAATAGTTGATCACTGGGAGATGGAGATGACAGGTGGAGAGAGATACGAAACCTGAGC
>JBFJON010000021.1:0-9718 GCA_041617575.1 Nitrospirales bacterium
GAAATCATATTCCGACATTAATTAATATGTCGAATTTTTCGACCTGTTTGCGTATGAGTCACCATCTCAATATGGCCTTGTCCTGAAATCCATAGATTGAGTATGGCACTGACTATACTAATAAGAATAGCACCACCTACCGCCGGCCAAAATCCTGAAACGAGGAAGCCTTTCACAAGCCCTGAGACAAGATAGAGTAAAAAGGCATTAATCAACACCACAAAGAAGCCAAACGTCACCAGAATAAACGGTGCAGACAGAAGGTAGAGGATGGGACGAATAATGGCGTTCAAAAACGACAGAATCACGACTGCCGCAACACCTGATCCTAAACTGATGATATCGATGCCTGGAATAATTTGGCTCGCCAACAACACAGCAAACCCCGTGATCCCACATCGAATAAAGAACCCTTTCATAATTGTATCATACCGGCCTCTTGGTCATGGCCTCAAGTTAGGGCAGCCCTTGGAATTGAATCTCTTGCCATAAAGATGCCTTCACTGCAACATTCCATGGACCGGCGAAAACGTATCTTCTGGCCATAGGGTCACCAGGAGGGCCGCTATCAGTGGAATAACAATAAAACAGCCGACCATGCCCATGAAGATTTCCCCAATGCAAAATGTCACACCCAAATTAAATGCTAGCACTCCGTAATATAAGGCAATGCCTAGGAGTAATTCTCGGTTGACAACTTTCCGAGGCACTGAATCAGCTACATTGGTCCCTCGCTCTAACCACCGGTAGAAAAAAAAGACACAAACCCAACCACGGCCCATCCTGCAAAATTTGCTAGAGGAATACCAAAATAGATTGCCTGATGGGAATATCCATAGATCTTTCCCAAAAACCAGCGCTCTCCCTGCAAGGCTACCGGATCAATAATGACATCCGACAACGTGAACAACACGACGGTGAGTCCGACTACAGGCCACGAGGTCCGCAGTTTTGCATCGAATAGCCACCCTCGTTGCTCAGCTATTTTCGCACGTGGAAGCACAAAGACAAGAGCCACAATTAGTTGGCAAAAAGCAGAAATGAAAAAGAGAGGAAATCTATAAAGGGAATGTTTAAAATGTAGAGTTACTGGCCCTCAGTAGAACCCGTATAAAAATAGTCCCCAAAGAGAATGCCGATCCTAGTCGAAGAAAATTCAGAGATAAACGCTATGACCCATGTGAGACCAAACAAACGAGACGTTCTCCGCCAGTCCAACAATTGCCGGGCGACATATAACGATACCGCAAGGAACACAAAAACATACGGTCTAAGGATGACGGTGTTAGCAAGAAGGAAAAAAAATTCCAACGTTTGACTTCGTAATGGAGATAGCAGCAGTTTACGGAGATGGGGTCAGGCGTACCCGTATTGTCGAAACCACTGTACCGCTTTCTTGAGAGCCGTTTCCACTGAGGTTTGCGGAAGGTCAAGCTCCATGCGGGCTTTCGTGCAATCATAATGCATCCGATATTTGGCCATCCGCACGCCTTCCAAGGGAATCCGCGGTGGTTTGTGCGTCACGAGATTGGCTACCCATGTATTCACATGGGCAAGAGGAACAATCAACCTCCAGGGCAATCGAACACGAGGCGCAGGGACGCCGGTTAATTGATTCAATATCTGACAAATCTCCCGAAACATGAGGTTCTGATTCCCAAGAATATACCGTTCACCAATCCGGCCTCGCTCCATAGCTCGCACATGTCCAATCGCCACATCGTCCACATCAATCAAGTTCATGCCGGTTTCAATATACGCAAACATCCGCCTCTTCATAAAATCAACAATGATTTGGCCCGTTGGCGTAGGCTTAACATCCCTTTCCCCCACGGGAGCCGTCGGATTCACAATAACCACGGGCAATCCTTGTTGAGCCATTTTCAGCACTTCTTGTTCGGCTAAAAATTTTGATCGTTTGTAATCTCCAGAAAGTTGGCCGACAGAGGGAAATAATTCTTCACGACCCAACCCTCCGTCATCAGGCAATCCAATCGCCCCAATCGTACTCGTATAGACTATGCGCTCAACGCCCGCTTCCTCCGCCGCATGAAAGAGATGTTTGGTGCCCTCCACATTCACCTTATAAAACGTTGTGGGATCTTGAGCCCACAAGGCATAATGAGCCGCCACATGATAGACACCCTGACAACCAGTTAGAGCTTTTTTTAGGGACTTGAAATCTTGCAAATCCCCTTCAACAGTTTCAACCGGCAATCCATCTAGATTGCTTCGATTGCTGGTCGGGCGAACTAAGACCCTCACCTCATCACCTTTTGCGACCACGGCTCGTGTCACCGCAGCCCCAATAAATCCAGAAGATCCGGTAATTAGAACTTTCATAAGAACTATATGTTGGATCTCAAATTAACAACAGGACCGGTGTCAAACAAAAAAAATGTTTCAAACAAGATGTGAGATGGAAAAGTACGTCAGACGTGGATCAATTCCTTCGGGCCATTCAAAGGGAGCTGAATTTCTTCGAATCATTCAACGGAGGCGAGCCGTCTCTCCTGATTCCAAGAAAGATTAATTGCGTCGCATCATTATATAGGCAGCCATGTGTCGAAGCGGATCGGCTTGATGATCAAAGGATTCCAGTCGCTTGACAGCCCGTTCGACGCATTCCTTACCCAATTGTCGCGCTCCGTCAATGCCAAAAAATGAAGGATATGTTTTTTTCCCTCGCTTTTCGTCCGTTCCAGCATCCTTCCCCAATTCCTCGCGTGTTCCTACCATATTCAGCACATCGTCAGCGATTTGAAACGCTAATCCAATATCTTCAGCATAGCCCGTCAAGGATTCGAGTTGCGCGGAAGAAGACCCACCAATAATGCCGCCAATACGGACCGCTGCACGAATTAATTGTCCAGTCTTATGGGAATGAATTTTTTTTAGGTGGGCCAGATCGACCTCTTGATTTTCGGCCTGGATATCCATAACCTGTCCGCTTACCATTCCCTGATGCCCGGAGCCAAATGCCAGCTCCCGGACAATAGTCAGTTGCTGATCGGCCGTGAGACCATGATCTCCCTCATTTTGGCTGCATAATTCAAAGGCCATGGTGAGCAAGGCATCTCCTGCGAGAATCGCCATCCCATCTCCAAACACCTTATGATTCGTAAGCTTGCCACGTCGATAATCATCGTCATCCATCGCAGGCAGATCATCATGAATGAGTGAATAGGTGTGAACGAATTCGAGTGATGCTGCGAAGGGCAATATGGCATCGTTGTCATACCCCAACGCTTGGGCCGCCGCGATCGTCAAAATAGGTCGTATTCGTTTGCCGCCAATCAGTAGGCTGTATCGCATGGATTCGTAAAGTTTTTCGGGGTCACGCATTGAAGCTGGAAGGCTCTGCTCCAAAAACCGATCAACCCGTTGACGCTGCTGGTCTAAATACTGGTGAATGTCCACAGAAGAGCAAAAAGAAGTGAAAGAAGGCTAGAAAATCCGATGAGGACCCTATCAAATGAATTTTTAAGGTGTCAAACCGTCATGGTTTAATGTGTCTACTTAAGCGATGAGGACGAACCTTTTACTCTATGTCCTAATTGTTTTCATCCTCACAGTCTCAGTATACTCTTTCCTTATGAGTATTCGAAATCGAGCTGGCGAATGGGAGCCTCTGCTCCTCGGCATCGAACCTGAATCTTGCGGGGTGTGCGGGAAAGGCCTGTACCGCAACCTCACGATGCTGCGTGGAGGGTGGTCTCGATGCAGTATATGCGAAAATTTCGTTCATTATAGTTGCTTGGCTAGTGGGAAAATCTCTTATCTCAAACGACGTCCTCGCGTCTGCCAAACCTGTGATACCCTTCAACTCGCCTCTGCTTCAGGCAAAACGGTGTCGTCGGTTCCATCAGGAATCACAACATGAAAAATAATCCTGAGCTCTCTCTCCCGCGCTCCACGGGATCAAATAAACTTTCGACCCTGTTTATCTATTTCGTGCTATCCCCTTTGCTCTGTGCCTTTAGTGGGTTTCATATGACAGGTTATCTGCTGGTTGGTCTCTACACTTGGCCTCGGACCAGCCGGGTGATTGTACTGACAATTGGGACATTCATTTTTGTGTACGAATTTATCTTTAAAAGCCAAGCGCCTCATTTCACATCAAGCAAACTCTTATCCCAAACGGATTGGATCCTCTATACCTCCCTGATCCCCTTTGTCTGTGGGGTAGGGGTCCTTGTCGCGTTGGCCCGATTTTCCGAGTAAAGAACTGCTATTCTCAAAGAAATTTGATAATTTAATTGATCTTAACTAAAAAGAGGACAAACGGATGAAGAACGTGGAATTGACCGTAGAAGGGACCATGTTAACGATTAAAGTAGACCTCTCAAAGGATTTTGGGCCATCGTCCTCAGGGAAAACAACGATTATTGCGTCGACAGAGGGCAATGTTTCTATCCCAGAGCGAGAAGAAAAAATTGGTCTGAATATTTACAAGAAAAAAACTTAGTTTTTTTTCATTGCCTTCTTGTCCTCCAACAAGGCCTGCCCGGTCCGCGAAGCCGGATTCTGCATAACGAATTCTGGGGTTCCTTCGGCAACCACACATCCGCCTTGATCTCCGCCCTCAGGCCCCAAGTCGATAATCCAATCCGCATTCCGAATCACATCGAGATTATGTTCGATGACCATTACGGTATTCCCGGTTTCAACCAATCGATCAAGGACATCGAGTAGCCGTTGAATATCAACAAAATGCAACCCTGTGGTGGGCTCATCCAAAATATAGAATGTTCGCCCAGTCGGACGCTTAGAAAGTTCCTTCGAAAGTTTCACACGCTGAGCTTCCCCTCCTGACAACGTCGTGGCCGATTGCCCCAGCTTTATATAATGAAGCCCAACGTCGGAAAGCATTTGCAGTTTAACGCGAATGGGTGGAATATTAATAAAAAACTCCAGCGCTTCGGCGACCGTCATATTCAATACATCGGCAATGGTTCGCCCTTTGTACATCACATCTAAGGTTTCCCGGTTATATCTTTGACCGGCACAGACCTCACAGGTCACATAAATATCTGGGAGAAAATGCATTTCAATCTTGATCAACCCGTCGCCCTGGCAGGCTTCGCATCGCCCCCCTTTGACATTAAAACTGTAACGGCCAGGCTTGTACCCCCGCACGCGGGACTCCGGCAATTGGGCAAACACATCTCGGATAAAACTGAAGAGGCCCGTGTAAGTGGCTGGGTTTGATCGAGGAGTCCGCCCGATTGGAGACTGGTCAATATCGATAAGTTTATCCAAGTGCTCCAGACCTCGGATGGCTCGACAGCCTTCAAAGACCGGTTTTTTTTGTACGAAGCCTTGCCCCAGCGACCGGAACAAGACATCGATCACCAAGGTACTTTTCCCCGACCCTGAGACACCCGTCACACACGTGAACAGCCCCAAGGGAACATTCACATTGACATTTTGCAGATTATGTTTCTCTGCATTAATTACTGACAGAAACCCTTTAGGCTTTCGTTTGCGAAGCGATAAAGCCACACGTCGGCTTCCATTTAAATATTGTCCTGTCAGCGAGGTCGCATCCGCCATGACGGCCGAAGGTGGGCCATGCGCCACCAACTTTCCACCTTCCACGCCAGCCCCTGGGCCTAAGTCCAACACATAATCAGCGGCAAGCATGGTCTCCGCATCATGTTCCACCACCACAACCGTATTTCCCATATCTCGTAACCGTAGCAAGGTTTGCAATAAGCGTCGATGATCCCGTTGGTGCAAACCGATACTGGGCTCATCCAGAATATACAAAACCCCTACCAAACCCGATCCGATTTGCGTGGCCAATCGAATTCGTTGACCTTCGCCACCGGATAAGGTAGCCGATGGGCGATCCAGCGTAAGATACGCCAATCCCACATTGAGGAGAAACTCTAAACGTTCACGAATTTCCTTAATCACGCGTTGTCCGATTAGTTGTTCACGATCTGTTAGATTCAACGCATGGAGAAATTCCAATGTTTGTCGCACCGACAAATGTGTGACCTCGGCGATAGATTGCCCTCCGATTTTGATCGCCAGACTTTCCTGCTTGAGTCGGCCACCACTACAAACTTCACAGGGAGTATCGAATGCCCAATCTTCATAATCCGGACAACCTGAAGCCTCAAACCCTATCCCATCACATGCCGGACAGGCCCCATGCGGGCTGTTAAAGGAAAAAATTCGTGGAGCGATTTCTGAATAACTCACTCCACATTGAATACAGGCCAGCTGTTCACTATAGATTCGAACATGGTCATCTTCGGTCAACACGCCCACAAGTCCCTGGGTCATCTTCAGTGCCGTTTCCACTGAATCCGCCAGGCGCCGTGCGACGCTGGTATCTGCCTTCACCATCACTCGATCAATCACAATTTCAATCGTATGCTTCCGCTGCTTATGCAAGCTGATAGACTCGCCAAGATCATGGATCACTCCATCAATGCGAGCTCGAACAAACCCCGCTTTTCGAGCTGCCAGAAGCTCTTTTCGATATTCGCCTTTCCGCCCCCGTACAATGGGCGCTAGAATTTGAATCTTGCTGCTCAACGGAAGGCCTAAAATAGCATCCACCATTTGTTGGACAGTTTGCGCAGCAATGGAATTCCCGCATCGATAACAAAAGGGTCTCCCGATCCTGGCAAACAACAAGCGAAAATAATCATAGATCTCAGTGACCGTCCCAACGGTCGAGCGAGGGTTGTGACTCGTCGTTTTTTGCTCAATGGAAATAGCAGGAGACAGGCCGTCAATAGAATCCACATCTGGCTTGGTCATCTGCTCAAGAAATTGCCGGGCATACGCAGACAAGGATTCCACATATCGCCTCTGGCCTTCAGCATAGATGGTGTCAAAGGCTAGGGAGGATTTCCCAGATCCACTTAAGCCTGTAATGACCACGAGTCGATCCCTGGGAATTTCGAGATCCAGATTTTTGAGATTGTGCTGGCGTGCGCCTTTGATCACAATGGCGTTCTGCATGGAACGCGAGTATAACATAGG
The DNA here is from genome assembly GCA_041617575.1 of Nitrospirales bacterium. GTDB lineage: Bacteria > Nitrospirota > Nitrospiria > Nitrospirales > UBA8639 > Nitrospira_E. Next base: position 7,006 of record JBFJON010000021.1, read on the forward strand.
AATTGAGAGGACCGAGCCTTATCGATACATCAGAGAATTGACCCTCGAACGAGGGGTCGGATACAATCTTCCAGGCTCTCAGAACATAAAATCAGACAGAATCCGTCCATAATTATAGTATTTCCATTCCACTTATTATTTCCCTTATCAAGAGGAATTTCATGAAGAATGTGAAACTCTTATTTGTTTGGCCAAGCCTTATGATGGCAATCCACCTCATGCTTTTCATTCCCCCGACATGGGGGGCGAAGTATGAACTCACCCGCAATAGTGTCGATAATGCCCAGGACGTCGATGCTAAAGAAATTTCCCTGTTTCGTGTCAAGTTGGGAGATCCCGAAATACAAGCCATTGAATCATTGGTTGAACAACGACTACCTGGTGTGCGAGCAGAACAAGAAGGCACATTTATTTTGTTATGGGACAAAGAAAATCCCACAGGTGCTATGGCCGGAGTCCGTATTACCGACGGAAAGGTGGATTTGATCTTTATCAATAACCGGTTTGCCCATAAAGTTCGTGGGATCTTTCGTCACGTCTTGGGAGCCTCGACATTGAAAGAAGTCCGCGATCTTCTCGGTCCAGAAGATTTTCCGAATGAAACCCTCATGGGAGCGAAGCTATTATACGAACAAAAGGGATTCCTGGTGAATTATCTTGATAAGCAAGTCAACGTCGAATTTTGCCTGGGCTGCCCAGATCTCTTTTCGGGATTCTAGGCGACAAGACGGGTCTCTCGATCTCTTCTTGTCGCCAGGATATTTCTCTCTCACTTTTCTTTTCGTGCAACAAGGGGATGTCCTCCTTCTGTTCTTGCCCATCATATTGAACGCCACTTCAGATTTTTCAATTCCTAAAGGCACGATATAAATGGAAGACCGGATCTTGGCCACCCACTTACTAGAAGAAGAACAAAGCCTCGAAGGCACGCTGCGACCACAGCGGTTAGGGGAGTACATCGGCCAAGAACGCATGAAGGAATCGCTCCGTGTCTGTATCGATGCGGCGCTTGGACGAGCAGAAGCGCTGGACCATGCTATTTTTTATGGCCCTCCAGGATTGGGGAAAACGACCATCGCCCATATCATCGCCAAAGAAATGGGCGGCACGATCCGTTCAACTTCGGGGTTGGTTTTGACCCATGCGGGAGATCTGGCAGCCATTTTGTCGAATCTTCAACCGCGAGATGTCTTATTCATTGATGAAATTCATCGCCTTCCTCCGGCTGCCGAGGAAGCCCTGTATCCGGCTATGGAGGATTACCAAATCGATCTCGTCATCGGACAAGGACCATCACTCCGTACGATGAAATTAGACCTCCCCCACTTCACCTTGATCGGGGCCACGACGCGAGCGGGGGCGTTAACCTCTCCTCTTCGAGAACGATTTGGTTTGGTCTACCGCTTGGATTTTTACCAGCCCGAAGAATTACAAGTGATCATTTCCCGGTCCGCACGTTTGCTGAATGTTCAAATTGACGATGACGCTGCCGGGGAAATTGCGAGACGAGCCCGTGGCACCCCGCGTATCGCCAATCGCCTCATCAAACGCGTTCGCGATTTTGCCGAAATCAAAGCACAGGGACACGTCACCCAATCAGTTGCCAAAGAGGCGTTACAATGGTTGGGAGTGGATCAGGCAGGATTTGACGAGATGGATCGCAAAATTTTGTTGACCATCATCGAGAAATTTAAAGGCGGCCCAGTGGGCATTGAAGCTCTTGCGGCAGCTGTCCAGGAAGAAAAGTCGACATTGGAAGATGTGCATGAACCCTATCTTCTGCAATCAGGCTATTTGGATCGAACAGCCCGAGGCCGTCAAATAACCCAGAAAGCCCTGCAACACTTCGGCAAAACCTCAGACCTTTTTTCAATGGACAAGTAGAAACTCCTCATTCTTTCCTGCCTCTTCTCGCATCGATTTTTCATCACGTACTCCCGGCATCCCCTCCATTTGGCGTATTGACGATATAAGCAACCTCACAGATAGACTATCAATGTTCCTCATACTTCCCTAACTTTTCATATTTTGAGGTTTTTTCATGAACAGTTCCTTAATCAACGGCAATCGCTCAATATACAGGATGGCCAAGCTATTCTTTAGTGCTGGGCTGATACCTCAGATAATTCTAGTGACGTTGCTAGGCTCATGCCTTCTGATGGCAACAGCCCAAGCCAGTGATCCGCACATCGACATTGTGGACACCTGGGTGGAAGATGGCAATCTGTTCCACGTGGCCTTCGAAGCTCAACCCACAAATGCCAGTTGTTCGTTGGACGGCGAGGGCATAATTGAATTTGGAGTCGCCTATTACACGCAAAGCAGTAGCGGAGTTGAGTCGGTTTTTGGTGTCGCCGGTTGGTATCCAGCTTCGGATGCAAATACTTGGATTGAAACACAGGGCCTCGCCTATGGCCCCATAGCTCTATGCAATAAGGATACGCCCTGCCGGATAAAAAAGGCCAACATTGTCAAAGTCTATTGCCCTGACTCCTATCGTCCTTTGTATTCCAGGAAGGATTGGTTATATTAAATTTTATGTCGAAATATCATACTTAATCACATCTGGCAATCTGACTTTGCATGTAACCCTATAACCCTACATCTAGACAAAGATAGCTATCTGCATGCAGCGGTTCCCTGGTTACGTCCTTGGTCACCCCAATTTTTGTAACCGTTCACAAGCCATATCCAAGTCTGAATTGGTTTTAGC
>JBFJON010000022.1:0-9493 GCA_041617575.1 Nitrospirales bacterium
CTTCCTCAGCGGAAGTGTCTTCCGGAGCCAAGTCAAACAGACTGGTTTGCCCTTCCCGTTTATTACGTTGAACGGTGGCGGCATGGTCCATGGCCTGATCAAGGACTGAAAATAAACTGGCGCGTGAAATGCCCATGGAGTCGAAGGCGCCCACTTTGATCAGTCCTTCCAGAACACGTTTGTTGACCTTTTGGGAATCCAGCCGACAACAAAAGTCGACGAAGGACATAAATAGACCATCTTGGTCTCGGGCCTCCAGAATAATGTCAACGGCACTTTCTCCCACGTTCTTGATGGCGGCCATCCCAAATCGGATTCCTTCCGGCACGACACTGAAATTTTTTAAACTCTGATTGGCATCGGGTGGAAGTATTTTCAGTCCCAACTCTCGACATTCGGTAAAATAGCCAACCATTTTATCCGTATTGCCCATTTCTGAGGTCAGAAGGGCGGCCATGAATTCCGTCGGATAATGGGCTTTGAGATAGGCGGTCTGATAGGTGACCAACGCATAGGCTGCGGAGTGGGACTTATTAAATCCATATCCAGCGAAAAAGGCCATTTGATCAAATATTTTTTCTGCCAGTTTCTCAGCGATCCCGTTCTCATGACACCCTGAGATGAATAAGGTTTTCTGCTTGGCCATTTCATGGTGGTTTTTCTTCCCCATGGCTCGGCGAAGTAAGTCAGCCTGGCCCAAGGTAAATCCTGCCAGTTGGTTGGTAATGGCCATGACTTGCTCTTGATAGACGATGACCCCATAGGTCTCTTTTAGGATCGTTTCCAGTTGAGGGGGCTCATAGACAATTTGTGAGGCATCGCGTTTTCTTTTAATGAAATCGTCGACCATGCCGCTTTCTAAGGGGCCTGGTCTGTATAGGGCGAGAATGGCAATAAGATCTCCAAATGTTTCGGGTTTGATTTTGACTAACAAGTTCCGCATACCCGAACTTTCCAGTTGGAATATGCCGGGGGTTTTCCCGGAGCTGAGAAAGGCAAACGTGTCGGGATCATCGAGCGGTAAGTTATGGATGTCTAATTGAGCGTCAGCCGTTTGTGTCGCATGCACGAGCCTGACCGCATCATGAATCATGGTCAAGGTTTTCAGGCCGAGAAAATCGAACTTAATCAACCCAACTTTTTCCAGATCGGTCATTGTATATTGGGTAACGATTTCATCGTTGCTGGTCTTATACAAAGGCACATGGTCCATGAGGGGCTTTTGTGAAATGACTACGCCGGCGGCATGGGTGGAGGCATGCCGGGCTAAGCCTTCCAAGGCCATGGCGGTATCCATGAGTTCTTTTATTCCGAGCTCCCCATCCACCAATTCCTGCAGGCGAGGCTCCTGCTTGAGTGCCTCTTTCAAAGTAATGTTGAGTTGAGCCGGAACTAACTTCGCCACCTTGTCCACCTCGGCATACGGGAAATCCATCACCCGTCCCACATCGCGAATGGCGGCTTTGGCTCCCAGTGTCCCGAAGGTAATAATTTGGCAGACGTGCTTTTCACCATATTTCTCAATCACATAATTGATGACTTCTCCCCGACGGTCCATGCAAAAGTCCATATCGATATCCGGCATGGTCACCCGTTCGGGATTCAGGAAACGTTCGAAGAGCAGGTTGTAGGTCAACGGATCCAAGTCTGTAATGCGAAGGGCGTAGGCGACTAGACTTCCCGCGGCGGAGCCTCGTCCTGGCCCTACGGGTATTTTCCGGGATCGAGCAAAATTAATGATGTCCCAGACGACGAGAAAATAGCCTGCATAGCCCATCCCATTTAATACTGATAATTCGGTGGTCAAGCGATGCTGGTAGGCTTCCAGTGGAATCGAGGTAGGACGTTCGCGCAAGCGTTCACGAAGTCCTTTTTCAGAAAGATGCAGGAGATAGGATTCATGGGTTTGGCCCTCGGGCACGTGATAGTCCGGGAGATACGTTGTTCCGAATTCAAGGGTTAGGTCACATTGCTCGGCGACTTGTGTGGTATGTAAGACGGCTCGAGGAAACTCTGCAAACTCCGCGACCATTTCTTCTGTGGACTTCACGTACAACTGATCCGTATCGAATTTCATGCGATTGGGATCTTTGAGTGTCTTGCCAGTTTGTAAACACAGCATGATCTCATGGGGTCGGGCATCGCGTTTCGTGAGATAATGGCAGTCGTTTGTGCCAACCAATGGAATTCCGAGTTTCTGATGAATCTCCATCAAGCCGCGATTCGCAATCTGTTGTTGCTCCAATCCGTTGGCTTGCACTTCCAAATAATAATGATCCTTCCCAAAAATGGATCGGTATTCATCAGCAATCCGCATTGCTCCTTCGAGGTCGTGTTGACCGATTAATTGCGGCACTTCACCGCTCAAACACCCTGAAAGGGCAATGAGCCCTTCGTGATGTTCCTTTAAGAGTTCTTTATCCATTCGGGGTTTGTAATAAAACCCTTCGAGGTAGGCTTTGCTGGAAAGTTTGATGAGGTTGTGATAGCCGACTTGATTGGTTGCCAGTAAAATCAGATGATAATACTCATTGTGTGCCAGGTGGCCAGATTTTTGACTGCGGCTGCCTGGGGCCATATACGCTTCACAGCCGATAATGGGCTTGATGCCATGCTTCTTGGCTTTTTGATAAAAATCAATAGCACCAAACAGGTTGCCATGGTCCGTCATCGCAACGGCCGGCATACCGTAATCCCTCACTTGGTGAAAGAGCGGGGTGAGTTGGTTGGCCCCATCAAGGAGGCTATATTGCGTATGAAGGTGGAGGTGAACAAATTCTGAAGGCACTGAAAATATCCTTGAAAAAATTCTAGTGATGACTTTTTGTGAAGTCAAATGGTGTTGGTAATTGGCGGAACCATTCGATTTGGTGGTGACTTGATGAGTATCAAATATTTTGAACCTACGATACAGACATCATGGACAATAGTCGAACGTCATCCCGAGAAAATGGGCATAAGGATGTGGATAAATGAAGTACGGGCTTCTGTCATACAAGATAGACGATGGGATTAGCATTCTGCCCATTTCCTGAGCATGGTGGCAAACAAAGAGAGGCCTACTAGAGGTGGGGTCGAAGTGATGCTCAAGGAAAAACACCTACTGATTTGATGTAAGAAGATCATATAAAAAAAATGTTTGAAATAAAAAGGGAATTGGTGCGGTTATTGACTTATTGATTCTGGAGGAAAGGACAAATTGATGATTTTGACCACAACGCCAAATATTGAAGGACACCGAATTACCGAATACCTAGGAGTCGTCACCGGCGAAGCCGTCCTTGGCACGAATTTTTTTCGTGATTTTTTTGCCAAGATTCGGGATGTGGTGGGGGGGCGATCCGGAGCCTATGAAAAAGAACTAGCTCGTGCGCGGGAAACCGCCTTTCGGGAAATTCAAGAGGAAGCGTTAGAGGTTGGGGCGAATGCTATCGTGGGAATCGACCTGGATTATGAAGTCATGGGGGAGACGGGAAGCATGCTGATGGTAACTATCAGTGGGACCGCCGTGAAGATCACATGATGGTCGCCGTTGATCAGAAGGTTAGATACCGTTGATCTTGAATATTCCAATCAACGATTTTGAGAGGAAAAATCATTATTAGCTATTTTCACTTACATAAAAGACTTGACGTTTTCAGAGAACGACCGATAAGATATGAAAAGAAACATGAACAAAATATAAAAAGTTCGTTTTTGAAAAGAGAAGAATTTTTGAATTTGAAGGGCCGGTACATTATCACTCAAGGAGGATCTCATGAAAGCCAAAAAAGGTATCGTTGAATTTTTGAATAAAGTATTGACGAACGAGTTGACCGCCATTAATCAGTATTTTCTCCATGGAGAAATGTGTGGAAATTGGGGCTATGATCTACTCCACAAGGAAATTAAGAAACATGCCATCGATGAAATGAAGCATGCCGAGGAAATTATTGAGCATATTTTGTATTTGGACGGCTTTCCCAATATGCAACGGTTAGGAACGTTGAATATCGGGGAGACCGTTCCTGAACAATTTAAATCAGACCTCAAGCTTGAACAGGAGGCCGTGAAGTTGTTGGCCGAGGCGATCGCGCATTGTACGGAGGTTGGTGATTTCACCACTCGCGGAAAATTGGAAGGGATTATTACCAGTGAGGAAGAACATATTGATTGGATTGAGACGCAAATCGAAACGATGAAACAAGTGGGCGTCGAAAACTATCTCAGCCAACAAATGCACGAAGAATAAACCAAGGAACCTGTAAAAACAAAAAAAGGCTTTTCGAGATGTGTTCATCATCGGGGAGAGCTTTTTTTTGCCAGAGAAGTTGGGGGGTGATGTTGTCTGAAGAAAACCCTAAAGAAACCAATGCGAATGTTGGAAGATCACGTACCCACCCAACAGAATGGTGCTGATTCCCACCACTCCTCGAAGGCTTTGATGCACCCATGTGAGGGAACGAGCGGAGTACCAGAGTGGAATCGCAATGACGATGGAAAGTATCCCCATGCCAAGAATAGAACCTAATCCAAACATGACAATATAGCTGATGGCCATGAAAGTGGACATCACGGTGTTGAGGGTGAGAAGAATTAAGGCAGCCGAACCTGCCATGCCATGCATGAGTCCGACCATGAAGGCCCGGTACGGAAAACCTTGTGGGTGAGCATGCTGATGGGCCGCTTCCGTATGGGGAATGTCTGGAGCGTGAGAATGGGCATGAAAATGTGGCGCGGCATGCGAATGTTGGTGGAGATGAAAATGGATGCGTTCGATTCGCATGCGTTGGATGACATTTAGCCCTAATCCGACCAGCATAAACCCCACCCCACATTCTAACGCGTTGGCGAAGCGTTCAGGGATGCCCACCCCAATAATGAGGACGACTGAACCGAACAGAAACAGGGTCACTGTATGACCGAATCCCCAGACGATACCCTGCTTCATTGTATGAAAAACTGATCGACTTTGAGTGGCGAGCGAGGCGACCGCGGCCGCATGATCAGCTTCCAGCGCATGCCGTATCCCCAAGACAAAACCCAGACCCAGCAGCGTTAGCATAAGCAACCTGTCGTGATGGTGAAAATCGTCATCAATATCACTGCACTTGTTTGCCTTTCCTGTTTAGTTTTAAAACAATGGAGGCATTCCAGAAACGCGAAGTTTAATCTATACGCGGAATCCTACGGGGCGGTTATCGGAAAAGCAAATTAGGAACAAAAGGTCAGAATGGGAACAATAGAACGGGAGAAAACAGAATGCGAAAACAAAATCACTATTTGCCGAGGGCACGGTCGAGGTTGAAGGCGGCGCTGATGAGGGCGAGATGGGTAAAGGCTTGGGGGAAATTTCCAAGGGCTTCGCCATGATGGCCGGTTTGTTCGGCATAGAGTCCCAAGTGATTGGCATAGCCTAACATTTGTTCAAATAGGAGGCGGGCTTGGTCTAAACGACTGCGATCTGCCTGTCCGGCGCGCGTCAGGGCTTCCACTAACCAAAACGTACAGATGTTAAAAGTCCCTTCTTCCCCATTCAGACCATCGGTCGATTCAGTAAGGTTATAGCGATAGACCAAACCGTTCGAGACTAAGCCGCCTTTTTCCGGGGCTTGGAGTATCGCATCCAGCGTTTTCAGCATGCGGGGATCGGTCGGGGAGACGAAAAAGACTAGGGACATCATGAGATTGGCGGCGTCCAGAGAGTCACTTCCGTATCGTTGGATAAATGCCTGGCGTTGAGCATCCCAACCCTTTTCCATAATTTCTTCGTAAATAGTATCTCGTACTTTGAGCCAGCGGTCTCGATCTGCGGGAAACGAACGTTTATCGGCCAACCGAATACCCCGGTCGACTGCGACCCAGCACATCAGCTTTGAATAGACGAAATGTTGTTGCCCGCCACGCACTTCCCACACACCTTCATCCGTTCGTTGCCAATTATCACAGACCCAATTAATCAGACGACGGAGATGTTTCCACAGGTCATACGAAATGGGCGTGCCATATTTATTGTAGAGATAGACCGAGTCCAGCAACTCGCCGTAAATGTCCAGTTGCAATTGATTATAGGCGCCATTCCCAATGCGGACGGGCGCTGACCCACAATACCCTTCCAGATGATCCAAGGTTTCTTCGGTCAGCGTATGCCGGCCATCAATACCATACATGATTTGAAGGGATCCATCAGGCGCGAGTTCATGGCAGCGGGCTTCCAGCCAATGCATAAATTGTGACGCCTCGTCGGTAAACCCGATGCGAAGGAGACCATAGATCGTAAAAGCCGCATCGCGAATCCATGTATACCGATAATCCCAATTGCGTTCGCCGCCAATGCCTTCAGGAAGGCTACAGGTCGGGGCGGCCACAATAGCGCCGGTGGGTTGAAAGGTCAGCAATTTCAGGACTAAGGCTGAGCGTTGGACCATTTCTCGCCAGCGGCCGGAGTATGTGCATTTGGTTAACCAGGTCCGCCAAAATCCGACCGTTTGGGTGAATAATTCTTCAGCATGCGTTTCAGGGTAGAAACCAGAGGAAAGGTCATCGGATTCCTTGCCTTGCAAACAGACATCGACACTTTCTCCTTCTTGTAGAGTGAACTCGGCGATAAGAGCCTGGCTCTCTTGTTGAACCGGGATGGTCGCACCCAAGCGGAGCGAGAGGCCTGGTGATTGAAAGGTGGCTCCCTGCGAATTCAGGGTGATAGTATGCGTGTCGCGGCCATAATTGAAGGCTGGCCGACATTCCAACCGAAATCTCATAGTCCCACGAATGGTCTGAATGCGTCGCACAATCCCATGTTGCGTGCAATTGGTGGCATCTTTGCCGACAGGCATAAAATCAATGACGCGACCCACGCCATCTTTTGAATGAAAACGGGTGACCAGCACATTCGTGTCTGGCCAATAGTATTGTTTGGATTTGACATGGTTGGGAATGGGGGCAATAGAAAACCGTCCGCCCTTGCTATCATCCAGAATGGCGGCAAATACACTTGGTGAATCGAAATGCGGAAAGCACAGCCAATCAATAGACCCGTTCATCCCGACCAGCGCCGTGGTCCGCATGTTGCCGATGAGGCCGTAATTTTCAATCGATTGATAAGGCATAGTCTTCTTTTCGGTTACTTGGTGGGCAACATTAAATGATTTTACCTAGGATTAAATTTTTTGACAAATCCGGTATGGTGGGGCAAGTTACACTGGGTGTCGCTTTTCCTCCAAGTAAATCACGAATTTCGCGATAAAGCACATAATGGCGGGTTATCCATTAAGTGAGACCATTCACGGGCAGGAATACTGCTCCCACAGTATTTTGAAAGATGATTTCTTTTCACTCAACATTCTCTATACCAACCGGAGCAACGAGAGCTATGTTTAAAAGCTGAGTGACTTTCGATTCGTGTGTGGTTGGATGCTTCGCCCATTAGCCGCATGGATTTTTAACCGGAAATATATCATCTACCAAATGGTTGAGGAAATTTCCGGAATTCCAGCCTTAGGCCCGCGGTATGGAGGCAGCGGATATTTTCATGAATATATTAAAGGAAAAACCTTGTATGAATGTCAGGATGACAAGGTTCTTTCACGAGATTTTTTTGATCAGCTTCAAGCCATCGTTGACCAAGCGCATCAACGCCGAATCTTTTATGCGGATTTGAATAAACGAGGGAATATCATTTGTTCAACCACGGGAAAGGCCTATCTCATCGATTTTCCAATCTGTGTACTTTTCAAATCTCCTACCGGTAGGTTAGAAACATGGGCCGACCGAGTCTTCCACTGTCTTGTACAGGAAGATCAGTATCATATGTCCAAACATTAAAAATTCTTTCAACGGGAGTTGATGAGTTCAGAAGAGCAAGCTGGGGTGCAACGGTCGTCTTTGAATCAATGGTATGGTCGATGAGTCGGAAAACCTAATGTTGCTATCAAGCGACTCGACACGTCGGAAAGCTCAAGCGCGACGAGCATCCGCTGTTCAGGAGTGAGTCGCCGGGCTTCCTCAAGCTTATGTTTCGCGAGTTCATCACCAAGTTTGCTTAAACGCCGAGAACTTTCGAATTTGGGAACCGAAGCTTTCAATGGCATACCACTACCTTGCCCGGAAATACAGCCCGTCACTATGGCGTGATTCCCAATAACTTGGCCATTCCTGCAGCTTTTGGCAGGGATTTATCTTGCTCCTTCTTCCCTTTCTCCAGCCTTCTCAATCAACGCTCCTCCTCCTCTGGCTCAGTACCCCCGCCCGCTGCCGCCGCGTCCCATCCGATCAAGCGGGAGTGCCTCATACCGTTCCTTCAGATCCGGGTGCTCGCTGAGATAGGCGTTTACGGCTGCACCATCGGCAAACACTGCCGGACTGCGCTGGCGATAATCCTCCACTGTCAAATCGTACTTCGCTAACAATGTGCTGAGTTTCGCGTTAATCTCCGCTCCCATTTCGGCCATCGCCTCGGGCGATGGTCGCTGCCCTTCCCCGTAACGCTCTCCACCCTTAAAGTAGTTCATCATCATCTCGCCGATATCAATTCGTGCCTTTACGAACTTCCCCACCTCAGCCGAATCTGCCGCAAGGCCTGCCCCCGCGAAGAGGATGAGCCCCATAGAAATTCCGATCATGATGTATTTAAGATTTGTGGCCATAGTTTCCTTTCAGAATGTGGGTAAGAGATTCGGATAGTTGAGTCTCATCTATCATAGCATTTTAGTCGGACGCGCAGCAGTTAAGGGTCAATCCATAGGGTGCTCCTTCCTTATGGTCAAACCGTTTCGTCGAAGATGGCGAGAACCCGGTTTGGAGATGATGAGGCGTTCTTTTAGCAATGATTGGCCTCCTGGAGGAGCGAGCCTGATCAAAATTGCTCCCCTCGGAAGAAGCAAGTGAGAGACGCAGGACTCTGCCTGACTCGACTTTATTGACCCGATGCAATATAACAGATGGGGAACCTAGTCGTGGAGGAGGACATTGAGGAGGGAGCTATGTACCTGCAACCCGCCGTTGTACTCAATGAAGCCCAGTTTGCGGAACTTTTTCATGAAGAAACTGACGTGGGAGCAGGTGGTGCCTATCATCTCGGCGAGCCTTTCCTGACTCACCTTCGCAATGACCGCTTCCGGCTTGCCCTCTTTCCCAAAGTGGGCCATTAACAGCAACACCCGCGCAAGCCGCTTCTCGGCTGAATTCAAGAGTTGATCCACCAGGTCCTCCTGAATGCGATTGTTGCGTGACAAGAGATGGGCCATGAACAGCTTGGAGAAGGTGGGTTGTTCATGAAGCACCTTGATCATGGCGGTTTTGCTAATGCGAACGATCTTCGCGACTCCCAGCGCGGTCGCTGCCTCCAGGCGCAAAACTTGCCCGGTGAGGCAGGCTTCACCAAAGAAAGATCGGTCGCTTCAACGAGTCGATGTCCGACCAGGATCTGGTCGTGCCGCTGATGGTGGCGGTGGCGGATCACCTGGCGCGTTTTTCGGCCCAGCCGATCTACCGATCCCTGCGGGCCGAGGACAAA
>JBFJON010000023.1:0-9413 GCA_041617575.1 Nitrospirales bacterium
GGAAGATCATTCTGGAGAAGGTGAATTTCCCCAGCCAACAACTTCATTGTGCGTACGGTCGGGTTGAGAACCTTCTTAAATTCAATGAGTTGGGCATCGTTGCGACGCTTGAGAATGAGACGTGTGTCATCGGGTCTTTGTTGAAAGAGAAAAGGACCGCTGCCGACAGGATCATCGTGAAAAGGATGATTGATCGCAATAAGGTTTGCCGGAAGAATGCCGATAACTAAATAGCTAGGAAATAAGGGATCTGAGTGTAACAAGAAGAAGTCAATGGTCGATTCTGAGGGCGTTGTGATTCGAATGATGTTTTGCAAAAGCCCTCGATGGGGTGAGGCAGTCTTTGGATCCAGTAAAGAACGATACGTTTCCCGGACATCTTTTGCGGTGAGTTGAGTGCCATCGGGAAATGTGTGGCGGGGTTCGATGAGACTAAAGCGATAATGCGTTGGGGTAAGTGCTTCCCACGTCGCCAGAGCTGGAATGGGAGTCGCATCCTCCGCGAAATCTACGAGTCGGGAATACAAAAGCCGATTGACTCGGGCTGATGTGGCATCGGTGGCATAACGAGGATCTAAATTTGTTGGGGCGCTGGCGAGACCGATGCGGATGGTGCTCCCAGGTGCCGATTCGGTGCAACCCCAAACGAAAGAGATGAAAAATATGAAAAACCAGACAATCTTCACGTTACCTCTGGAAATGGTTTGTTGATCTAGATTGGGTAAGGAAAGTGGAAAACGGACATCGCGCTGTTTCTATAATTTTACTAGTATTTCCCCCTTCATGAAAGAAAAAAATTCTATTATAGGGAATCCCATATCATCCTCCCTTAAGAAACGAATACAAGGAGAGAACGCATGAGCGGCACCATCACCATTCCCAATTATGGCAATGCCACCACCACTGATGACTTCCACACGGACCAAGAAGTCCCCAAAGTTTCGATTAATGCCCGCATGTTGCCTGCACCGTCAACGATTGAAGAAACCGGTTTGCCGGAAGAATTGCTCGTGCAATTGTTGGTGAGGACCTTGTTCACCCATGGGGAACTGACCGAGCGGACCGCCGGGGAGATTATGAAGTTGCCGTACGGGGTCATGAAGGAATTATTTACCCTCGTTCAGCGAGAGAAATACTGTGAGGTCAAGGGACATGGAGAATCGTTAGGCGTTTTACTCCGATACGTGTTGACTGAAGCGGGGCGTGAGCGCGCCAAGGCCTTTATGGAACTCTGCCGGTATGTGGGCCCGGCTCCTGTCCCGCTACAGCAATATATCGACATGGTGAACAGTCAGCCTGTGGGTGGCTTGACCATCGATCGGCGGACCGTCACCGCGGCGACGGAACATTTAGTCTTGACTCCGGGCACCATAGACCAGCTGGGTGAGGCGGTGAATTCTGGGTGGGCCATCTTTTTGTACGGGCCTCCTGGGAACGGGAAAACGGTGCTGGCCGAGGCCATTGGGAAAATGTTGGAAGCGGTGGGTGCTGGAGAAGTCTATATTCCCTATGCCATGGAAGTGGAAAGCCAGATCATTCAAGTTTATGACCAGATTACCCATGTGAAAGTTGAGATTCCTCAAGAAGCCTCTCGTTCCCTGATTGAAAGCAAAAAAGAATCGGACACCCGCTGGGTGCTATGTAAACGGCCCATTGAGTTTGCCGGCGGGGAGTTGACGATGTCGACATTGGATTTATCATTTAATGAATCTGCTAAATATTACAAGGCGCCGCCACATATCAAGGCCAATGGGGGAGTATTTCTGATTGATGACTTTGGACGGCAGTTAGTCCGTCCCAGGGACTTGCTCAATCGGTGGATTGTGCCCTTGGAAAAACGGGTGGATTACCTTGCCTTGCATACCGGAAAAGTCTTTCAAATTCCCTTTGATACCATTGTGTTGTTTGCCACAAATTTAGAGCCAGCCAAACTGGCCGACGAAGCTTTCTTGCGTCGTATCCGTAATAAAATTTACATTGCCGATCCAACACCAGAACGTTTCAAGCAGATCTTTGAAGAAGTTTGCAAGAAAAAAGGTGTGCCTTATGATTCTGGCGCCATCGACTACCTCTTAACGGATGTGTATGAGAAATATCAACTCAATATGCGGAGTTGCCATCCACGAGATTTAATCGAGCAGATCATTAGTATTGCAAAGTTTAATAGCGTTCCGCCTACGTTGTCTAAAAAGTTCATAGATAGAGCATGCCACACGTATTTCTTCGTGGAGGCAGCCGAATACGATCAAACCTCGAGCTAGCAGCGTTTACCTGTTTTGTTCCTTCCGATATAGTTTGGCCAACTTCCAGGGAGGGAAGGAGGCAATCTTCCAGCCTGGTTTTTTACCTGTTGGTATCGGCGTCATGCCCCACGGAAGTGTTTTCATGACAATGATCCATTGCTTGAGGCGTCGCCATGGCTAAAGCGACGGCAATTTTGTTAATTGCCTGTAAGGATCAAAAGGGACTGGTCGCCAGGGTGTCGGGGTTTATTCATGAGTATGGAGGAAATATTCTTGATTCCGATCATCACACCGATCAGGAAACTGGAAACTTCCTCATGCGAACCGTGTTTGATTTGACGGGGTTTCAGCTGGCCCGTGCGGATATTGACGATGCGTTTCGTCCCTTAGCCAAAATTCATGACATGCATGTTCAATGGTTTTTTTCCGATCAAAAATCTAAAGTCGGAATGCTGGTGTCACAACACGATCATTGCCTGGCTGATGTCCTACAACGGTACCGGCGAGGGGAGTTGGCGATTGAGATACCCGTCATTATTTCCAATCACCTAACGGCTGCATGGTGGGCTGACCTTTTTCATATTCCTTTTCATTATTTTCCTGTGACGCCAGAAACCAAACCGCAACAAGAAGAGCAAATTTTATCAATTTTGCGTGAGCAGCAGGTGGATCTGGTCCTGTTAGCGCGCTACATGTAAATTGTCAGTGAGCATTTTTTGGATCAAGTGGGCTGTCCCGTGATCAATGTTCATCATTCCTTTCTGCCCGCATTCATTGGGGCCAAACCCTATCATCAAGCCTATGATCGAGGAGTCAAGATCATCGGGGCGACGGCTCATTATGCGACTCCAGAATTGGATGAAGGTCCAATCATCGCACAAGACGTCGTGCGTGTGGGTCATCGCGATACGGTGCAGGATCTCATCCGGAAAGGACGAGATCTGGAAGAACTGGTCTTCTCCCGTGCGATCCGCTTACATATCGAACGGCGAGTACTGGTCTATGGCCGAAAGACCGTGGTCTTTGATTGACCGCACGTTGTTAGCGTTGAATTGTCTTGTTTGATAAAGGTGAAATTTTCCCCCTTTTCACTTCTCCTTTCTGTCTATGCTATTCTTTTCATCGCTAGTGACGATGTCCTTCATTTCAAACTAACGAATCTTCTTATGTGAATCACTCATTTAAAGTGAGAAGATTCCGTCCCTTCCTTCATGATGGCCCGGCTTTACATTATCGCGCAGGCGTATACCGACACCAAATGTTTGGATCGCCTCTATAATAAAGACGATCCTTATGCGATGGTTGCGATTAATCCATATTCCGAACCTCACGAAAAAATTCTGTGGAAGCCGGAGGCCAGTACATTGACGCTCAATCTTGAGGAGAAAATTGTATGTTGGCAACAGTGCTAGTCGTAGATGATGAAAAAGATTTAGTGGAATTAGTCCGGTATCATCTCGAAAAAGATGGCCTCAAATGTCTCGAAGCTCGAGATGGGGAAACGGCGCTTCAATTGGCCAGAGAGCATAATCCTGATCTGATTGTGCTCGATCTCATGTTACCGGGTGTGGATGGTTTGGAGGTGTGCCGCAAACTCCGTAAAGATCCCAAGACCGCGTCGGTGGCCATCATCATGTTAACTGCTAAGGCGGAAGAGGTGGATCGCATCGTCGGTTTGGAAATGGGAGCGGATGATTATATGGTGAAACCCTTTAGTCCACGGGAACTTGTGGCGCGGGTGAAGGCTGTGTTGCGGCGAGGACAGGCCCAAGACCTGCCCTCTGTTAAGCAGATAGGAACGTTAGTTCTGGATGAGGGAAAGCATCAAGTTATGGTTGCAGGAAAAGAGGTTAGTCTGACCGTCAAGGAGTTTGATCTGTTATGCGGCCTTATGAAGGCCAACGGGCGTGTGCTCAATCGTGAACAAATTATGGAAACGGTTTGGGGATACTCCAATGCCGTTGATATCGAATCTCGTACGGTGGATGTTCATATCCGGCGGCTCCGAGAAAAGCTAGGGCAGGAACAGAAGCGGGTCGTAACCGTGAAAGGTGTAGGATATCGTTTTGATGCCGAAATGGATTCATAAGCGTCTGCGCATGAACGGGAGATTCAATAATGGGTAATCCTCCTCTCGTTCTTGTGGGTTGGATGGTCGCAGCCATGATGGTTATTGCAACAGGTCTGACCTGGGGATGGTCATTGTGGTCAGTAGGATTGCTTGGGATTGGCCTGCTCACCACGGCTTATTTGATGACGCGGAAAGCCTGGAGTCAAACTTGTGACACGGAAAATACGATTCGCGCCAGCCTTGTCGATTTGCAGCAAGTAATCGATAGCCCGGAGGGGCGTACTTCTCTGCCTTCCGTGCCTGAGTCCTTGAGTTCAGAACTTCAGCATACCGTCAATCAAATAAAGAAACGGATGGGAAATCTTGAAGAGGAACGTGCGAAAATTTCAGCCATTGTTCAAAATTTGGTGGAAGGAGTCGTGGCCTTCGATCCTCAAGGGCAGGTTCTTTTCAGTAATTCCAGTGCCTGCCGTATTCTTGGGCTAGATGAACAACAGTTGCAAGGACGCTCAGTGTGGGAAGTGATTCGTAATAAGGAATTAGCAGAATTAGTCGAACGATGTCGAGATCTACCGCTCTATCAACAACAACGTAGGGAAGTTGATATTCATGCACCGGCACGTATGACAGTAGAAGTGTATGGATTGCCGTTTCCCCTGGCTAATCAGAAAAAGGGCAGCGTGATCGTATTGCATGATGTCACTCAATTGCGTCGTTTAGAACAGGTGCGGGCGGAATTTATCGATAATGTGTCCCATGAGTTGCGTACCCCTTTGGCTGCGATCATCGGGTACCTGGAAACATTGATTGATGAACCAACTCTGGAAACACCAAATAATCGAAAATTCGTGCATGTGGCCCACCAACATGCTGAGCGACTCAGTCGTTTGGTGGACGATTTGGGAAGCCTCTCTGAAATTGAATCAGGAAAGTTGGTTTTGCGGTCTCAAGCGGTCGGATTGAAGGATATGGTTGATGAAGTTTCCGAAATGTTTCAGCCTGAAATCCAGAAAAAATGCCTTCATATTACTAACCAGATTGAGAAGGAGGCGAGGGTATGGGCTGATCGGGACCGCGTCGTCCAAATCCTCGTCAACCTTGTAGACAATGCGATTAAATATTCATCAGAGGGTGGGAATATTTCCTTTCAAATACAGCGATTGGACAAATCTATCGTCTTGCAGGTGAAAGATACCGGGCAGGGGATTCCTTCAACCGATTTATCTCGCATCACTGAACGGTTTTACCGCGTGGATCGTGCTCGCTCCAGGGAGGAGGGTGGGACCGGACTTGGCTTATCTATCGTCAAGCATCTGGTTCAATTGCAGGGTGGCCAACTCCGTATCCAAAGTGAACTGGGGAAAGGTACGAGCATAGAAATTGATTTACCAGTTCCACACAGCGAAAACACTCCTTCATCATTTCTCTGAAAGAATGAGGAATGAAGTGGTGGCCAAAGCCCAAGGACTCACAGATTCGCGTCGGTGAGTTGGACGAACGAGAGTTTTGATGTGTCGGTGATGAAACGATGAAGGATATTCGCAAGAGCTTGGTTGTAGGCTTTTATGGAGGCAGCCACTTCAAGATCCTTGGTCTGTTGTTCTTCGCGATAGGTACGCAGCAAAAGCGTTCGGCGATCTTTCATCGACGTAATTCCTAGTTCAAGTTCCAGGATGACGCGAGGGGATTGGTCAAGCACACGTTCCAACCTCGCAATTCGACAGGATAAGGCATAGTCGGCTTTCGTGCGCATTTCCGGAGTTACCACTTGTTGTGCAAGACCGGCTTTTCTCAAATACTGAGTCATTTCCTGTTGAAAAAGTAGTGTTGGAGAGTCCACCCATCGATGGTAGGCATGGTGGTTGAGTTGAGAGGTGTTGCCGTCTTTTCGATAGACGAGATGACGTTCACTCGTCAGTGCATTCGCCCAGGGTCGTGTCACCTGGAGAGTCCCATTTAAGGGACTAGGATCTAAGCGTGTGGAAGGATCCGGTACGTGTAATCGATAAAAGTAGTCCGGTGACGGTTGTCCACCCAGGCATCCGCTTAGTAGTAGAAGGCCGAAAATGGTACTTCCCGTTAACCAACAATAGTTCGTTTTTTTCATGCTTCGTTCCTCTATGGATCCCTAAATTCACGGTCTCGAACGAGTAAACCCGGGTTTCGCCGCAATTCGGTGCTCAGCTCGTTCATGTTCCGCGTCGTGGCTTCCAAGTTGGAACTGATCTCTTGAACGTGACTGGCCACCACTTCTAATGTATGGTGCAGATCGCCAACGGAGTGATCGATTTCTCCACGATTGTTGGCGACCAATTTTCGCATGGAGATCAACAACGCATCCAACTGTTTGCGAGTCTGATGAAAGTCTGTTGTTAAGGTAGAAATATTTCCAGACGCTTGATCGACTTTTCCTAAAATACTCTCGATCTGTCCCCCGCTTTGATTCAGAATGTGATTAAGTCGCGTTGAGGCCGTAGTCAACTGGGTCGTAAAGGTTTTGACATTATCTAGAATGATGGGGGCATCTTTGGAGAGGGTCTGGAGTGAATCTGTCCCTCCTGAGAGATTTTCCAGTAAGGGCTTCAAGCTCGTGTCGGTCAGGGTACCCAATTTGGCTGCGACCGATGACATGGCCGTCATGATATTAGAGGAGCCCAAGCTGGGGATGCGCGCCTCGGGCGCGAGCATCTGTTTAGAGGAACCTGCCTGAATGTCGACGACCATGGCGGAAAGTAGGCTGGTTTGTGTCATGACTGCCAGACTGTCTTCGGGAATATCCCAGCTTTTGTGAATATTGACATTGAGACGATAGACGGACGCATCGGGACGTCGTGTGAAGACGATATCGTCAATTTCTCCAACTGGATACCCTTCGAACAGGATTTGACCACCTGGCGACAGTCCGATGACATTTTCAAATTCCATGTAATAGGCCGTGGTAGCTTGAGTAGTGCCGGAAAGTACGGCGAGCCAGACCAAGAGGGCACTCAGCATCGTGAGCACAAAGACTCCGACTATGAGATAGTTATTTCGAGAATTCCGCATAAGACTCAAAAGTTTTTGGTGAGTATGTGGCACGTGAGTTACGCATGGCTGAACGTGTCTGAGGGTTCTCCAGTGAGGCGGGCCAAATATTCATCGGGATCGAGAATCTCTTCTTCAAAATGGCGATTGAGGAGATCCTGGATACGCTTGTTGTCGGATGCCCGCACGTCAGTGACAGATCCAATCGTCAGAATGTCGCCTTTGTCCAAAACGGTGATTCGATCTGCAATCCGGAAAGCGCTTTCCAGTTCGTGTGTGACGACGACGATAGTCATGTCGAGGGCATCTCTGAGGCGGAGAATCAGCTCGTCTAATGACGAAGACACCACGGGGTCCAACCCCGCCGAAGGTTCGTCGCAAAACAGCAGGACTGGATCCATAATGACGGCACGAGCAAAAGCCGCGCGTTTCAGCATGCCACCTGATAGTTCCGAGGGCATCAGTTTTTCAAATCCGGCCAGGTTCACGACTTCCAATTTGAGACGCACCATGATTTCCATGGTCTTTTGATCCAGCTTGGTATGCTCTCGAAGCGGGAGCATAATGTTCTCACCCACGGTCATAGAACTGAACAATGCGCCACCCTGAAAGGCCACGCCCACTTTCCGATAAAACTTGGTCATTTCGTGTTCGGTCATATTGCCGATGTCTTGCCCAAGAAGTGTGATGCATCCCCCAGTTGGACGCTCCAGTCCGATCAAGTGGCGCAATAATGTGCTCTTACCAGAACCGCTTCCCCCCATGATCACCATCACTTCACCTTTGTTGACAGTAAGCGAGATGCCGTTCAAAATTTGGCGTGATCCGTAATGGGTGGTGAGATTGGTGACTTCAATGAGGGGAGCAGATTCAGAAAGAGAGGTCGTCATGGCTCGATTACCGGGTGAGCAGAAAGACAATAAGAAGATCGGCCAGTATGATGGCTAGGATGGAATGAACCACCGCACGGGTCGTCACGTGTCCAACGCCTTCTGCCCCACCAGTGACGGAGGAGCCGCTGATCATGCCGATAAGCGTGATCAGCATTCCAAACACGAGACTTTTTCCTAGGCCGTGTAAAACATCGTCGGTCCCGAGATACATAATAGTTTGTGCGAAATATGTTCCCATAGAAATGCCCAGAGCAGTGGTGATATAGAGCCCAGCACCTAGGAGTGCAACAATATCGGCCCAAAGTGTGAGTGATGGAACCATGACCATCATGGCCACCAGGCTGGGAACCAGGAGGAAGCGCACTGGATTAATGCCCATGACCCGTAAGGCATCGACTTCGTTATTAATCATCATGGTGCTCAGGCGGGCTGCAAACGCTGAACCCGATCGACCGGCGATTAAGATCCCCGTGATCAACGGGGCGAATTCACGAACAACAGAAAGCGAGACTCCAAAGGTCACCTGGTGCTCCGCTCCGAAATCTTTCAACGCGTGGATCCCTTGAATGGCTAGCATGAGCCCGATAGTGATAGACACGAGTGAGATAATCGGCAAAGCCCTAATGCCGACTTCCATCATTTGTGAGACGACTGGCGCAAGGCGAACTTGCTGTTTTCGACGACCTCCCAAGCAGAGCCAAAAGACCGATTGGTAGAGTAACGATGTCCCAAACCCAAGAGAATCGACCCATTTGGCGGTTGTCCGTCCCACCGCTTCAACTTTTTGGAGGACAGGCGAGAGTAGGCGGTCAGAGATCAGCATGGATGGCGCTTTCAACATTCGCATGTATGGTAAACACTTTGTCGAGTCTGGCAAGAGTCAACACGCGAACGACTGCTGGGTTTAGACAGATAAACGCAACCTGTCCTCCATTTTTCTTTGCTCGCTGGAAAGTTTCCACTAGGGTGGCGATGCCGGAACTATCAATATAGGTCACGGATGCCATATCAATCAGAAGTTTTTCGCTTTGTTCGACTGTACCAAGCAAGATTTGCCGAGCCTGTGGTGAAGTCTCCAAGTCAATCTCTCCTGTGAGTGTCACAATGTGATACCCCTGTTCTTTGCGGACATGATGTTCCATGTGTGACTCGATTGTTGTGAGAGTTAATGCACGCCTTTGA
>JBFJON010000024.1:0-9352 GCA_041617575.1 Nitrospirales bacterium
ATCCGCAACTGGCATGAGCAGGGACCAGGGTCAAGGGAACAAATACAATGGGGAAAAGAATGAGCAGTAGAATGTGTTTAGTAGAGGAAAGTCTATATTTCATGACCAGTTTTCCTAATTAGTATATGGATAAATGATTCCAAGGCATCGTAAATGTACAGCAAGCCTAGGCCTGTCTTCCGCTCATGGAGACAGAATAGGGGTGTAGGACCTAAGGAACACGTACAAGTTAGAAAAAGCGGAATAACGTCAAAGAGCTGGTGGGCCACGGGCGAGGAGTGGTGCCACATTGATAGCGAGAAAAGAATTGAATGTTGGCAATCTCAGGTTGTAGGCATACCTTTGAGCAAGTACAGGTGTTGGATCTGCAATCTGTACCATTTGCCCGGCACTGCAGAGGAGTGTGCATAAGGGGGTCGCATGGGTGGCTGAATCATGGTGGGCATGAGCATGGGCATGCCCCATCATCTGGAAGGGCAGCCAGGCATTCAAACCAAAAAGGGAAGCGACAAGAACAATGGTCGCGCTATACAGAAATAGGCGTTTCACGGGACTGGGGCAAACTTTCTGGATATCGTCGTTTCTTGGAGTAATGGTTGAACGGTTTCTAGAATAGACTGTTCCGTAAGCAGGCCACCCTTTACAATTTTTCTGACGTGCCCGTTTTTGTCAATAAAAATACTCACGGGAAGGCCCACGACACCATACTGATTGGCCACGTGGTTATCCGGGTCGAGAAGAACGGTAAATGTGTGTTGATGCTTCTGAATGTGGTCACGAACCTTCTGGATGTCTTCCAATTCATTGATCGCGAGCACCACAAACCCTTGATCTCGCAGGGCGTCATAGGCGGCCTGCATGGCCGGCATTTCTTTGGTACAGGGTTGGCACCACGTGGCCCAGAAATTGAGCAATACGACTTGGCCTCGGTATTGGTCAAGCGAACCTTCCACTCCCGCCAAACTGGAGAGCTGGAATGCTGGTGCAGGACTCCCAATAAGAGGTGGACGACTTGCCATACCCCAAGATGATGGGATCCCAATCCCCAGGCACATGAGGGCGGAAGTTAGGTACATGGTGACAATGCCTAATCTTTTTCGCATCACAGATTCTCCTGGGCTCGCATAAAACCAAATGAATCTCACGATTCTTGCCGGCGTCGAAAATATGACCACTCGCAACTTTTCCCTACCATTCAACCTTGGCTAGTAAAAGATCCGGTTTGGCCGAAGAGGGGAGGGAATTGGTTCAGCCGAGAAAAGAATCAGAAAGGGGGAGGTCTGGACGGAAAGAAAAACTGGGGAGGAACATGTACCGAAGAAAGGGGCGAAGACGGGACTATTTCTAGCAGTGAAAAGTTTGGAGAGAAAATTTGAGAGTCAGTAGATATGGTTTG
This sequence comes from Nitrospirales bacterium, assembly GCA_041617575.1. Taxonomy (GTDB): domain Bacteria; phylum Nitrospirota; class Nitrospiria; order Nitrospirales; family UBA8639; genus Nitrospira_E. The sequence goes on from JBFJON010000024.1 coordinate 1,397, forward strand.
TGCGGCAGTGCACATCCATGCACAGATACCGGTGGTGTGTGTTTGTGCTGAATGGTGGTGGTGGTCAATGGAATGCGAGGCAAGACTGAGCGGCATCGATCCCAGCATAAACATGAGAACGATGCTGAGCGAAAGGATAATGGTCTGTTTGGATCGAATCATTGATAAATAGAATATCGAAGCGATGTATTAGGAATAGTAAGTAAAAAATCGTATGGAAAGGTTCAATGTCCTGTCAAGTCGCTCAACTTCAGATTGGCAAGTCTGCTTGGTGTATTTCTGCACCAATTCTTTGACATTGCTGTGTTGTCTGAGTTGATTCCCACCCATATTTCGGTATACTAGATAATTACAAGGGAGCAGAGAACTCTCCAGCCCGTAATCCCTATCTAAATTGAGTCTTCCCCAATCCATTTTCTCTTCCAAGGTATCAGGATGGTCTTATGTTTGTACGTCTTCTGAATATTCTGTTTGGCAGTAAAAACGAGCGAGAGCTGAAACGGCTCAAACCTCAAGTTGACCGGGCCAATGCCTTTGAGGCCTCCCTACAACCCTTGGACGATCAAGGGTTAGCGGAGAAGACTGAAACCTTTAAGAAACGGTTGGAAGCTGGAGAAACGCTGGATGATCTCCTACCCGAGGCGTTTGCCGTGTGTCGGGAAATGTCCAAGCGAAAATTGGGGATGCGTCACTTTGATGTCCAACTACTTGGCGGAATGGTTTTGCACCAGGGTCGTATTGCCGAGATGCGAACAGGTGAAGGGAAAACCTTGGTGGCTACCCTGCCCATTTATCTCAATGCGCTGGAAGGCAAAGGCGCCCATCTGGTGACGGTCAATGATTATCTGGCCAAGCGCGATGCCCAATGGATGGGCCCGCTCTATCATGGCTTGGGCTTATCCGTCGGCATCATTCAGCATGAGGCGTCGTTTTTATTTGATCCGAACTATGATGCCCCCGATAAGCGGTTGCAGTATCTTCGTCCGTGTTCGCGTAAAGAAGGGTATGGCGCGGATATTACCTATGGCACCAATAATGAATTTGGTTTTGATTATCTGCGGGATAATTTGGTTGTCACCGATGCGGAACAGGGGGTCCAGCGAGAACACAATTATGCCATTGTGGATGAAGTCGACAGTATCCTCATTGACGAAGCACGGACACCCTTAATTATTTCCGGTCCAACCGAACAAAGTACTGATCTGTACTACCAAATCGATCACATCATTCCCAAACTGAAACGGGAAGAAGATTTCACGATCGAAGAAAAAACCAAAACCGTGTCGTTGACGGATGAGGGGAATGTCAAGGTTGAAAAGTTACTTGGCGTGGACAACCTCTATGATTTGAAACATCTCAACCTTGTGCACCATGTGGTCAAAGCGCTCCAAGCCCACGCGCTGTATAAACGGGATGTGGAATATGTAGTGAAGGATGGAGAGGTAATCATTGTCGATGAGTTCACCGGGCGAATGATGCCAGGGCGTCGCTGGAGTGATGGCCTCCATCAGGCCGTTGAAGCCAAAGAAGGCGTGAAAATCGCGAATGAAAATCAAACGTTGGCTTCCGTAACCTTCCAAAATTATTTTCGGATGTATAAGAAGCTCGGTGGCATGACCGGGACCGCCGACACCGAAGCCGCAGAGTTTGCCAAGATCTACAATTTGGAAGTGAATGTCGTCCCGACCAACCGGTCAATGATTCGCATCGATCATCCCGATGTGGTCTACCGCACGGAAAAAGAAAAGTTCGAGGCCATTGCGGACGATATTAAAGAGCATTATGAAAAGGGCCAGCCTGTGTTGATCGGCACCATTTCCATTGAAAAATCCGAACGGTTGTCAGCCTTGCTCAAGCAACGGGGCGTGAAGCATAACGTGTTGAATGCCAAGTTTCACGAGAAGGAAGCCGAAATCATCGCGCAAGCCGGGCAGAAGGGGGCGGTCACCATTGCCACGAATATGGCTGGTCGGGGCACCGATATTGTATTAGGTGGCAATGCCGAAGCACTATTTAAACAACAATTCATCTATCGCGGCGAAGAGCTGAATGATGAAGAGAAGGCGAAAGCTTTCGAGTCGATCAAAGCCTCTTGTGAGATGGATAAAGAAGAAGTGTTGGCTGCGGGCGGCTTGCATATCGTAGGGACCGAACGCCATGAAAGTCGGCGAATTGACAATCAGTTGCGAGGCCGGTCAGGGCGGCAAGGCGACCCAGGTTCTTCCCGATTTTTCCTATCTTTGGAGGACGATCTCCTGCGAATATTTGCCTCCGAACGGGTGTCCAATCTTATGCTCAAGTTAGGCATGGAAGAAGGGGTGCCTATTGAACATCGTATGGTGACCAAGTCGATTGAAAATGCCCAAAAGAAAGTGGAAGGACATAACTTTGAAATTCGCAAGCATCTCCTGGAATATGATGACGTGATGAATAAACAACGGGAGGTGATTTACAAACATCGACAAAACGTTCTTAAAGCCACGGATGTCACCGAAGAAATTTTGGACATGGTCGAAGGGATTGGCGTAGGCCTGGTTGAGACGTACTGTCCGGAGGAACAATATTCCGAGGAATGGGGCTTTGACGGGCTCGTCGAGTCGGTTCACGGGCAATTTGGCTTGGATGTCCTCAAAGTTGAAGAATTGAAGGAGTTAGGCCGCGACGCCCTGAAAGAAGAGATCCCGGAGAAATTGAAGCAAGCCTATCGCGATAAAGTGCAATCGTTGATTCAGGAACATGGTGCCACCGAAGAATTGATTCATTATATCGAGCGTACCATTTTGTTACAGATGATCGATCAGCATTGGAAGGATCATCTGTGGGGGATGGATCAATTAAAAGACGGGATTGGTCTGCGCGGGTATGGCCAAAAAGATCCGCTGGCGGAATACAAGCGCGAAGGCTATGACATGTTTGCCGGCATGATGGACCGCATTAAAGGCGACACGCTCGAGCGCCTCTTTAAGTTTCAATTGGTACGTGGTGAACGTCCGGAAGCCGAAGTGGAAAGGCCCCGACCACAGCAAATGAGTCTCAATCGGGGAGAGGCCGCCGCTGCCCCGAAGCAACCCGTGAAACGCACAGAAGAAAAAGTCGGCCGTAATGATCCCTGCCCCTGCGGCAGTGGTAAAAAATACAAAAAATGCCATGGGGCCTAAGGCTCAAATCTAAACGCCGTAGGCAGAATCCAAAGCGATTGGGATTTCTTCTGTCTAATTCGATTCGCCCTAACCCCTCACTACAAAAACAAGTCCTGCCTTTATATTCCCCACGTTTCCCTTTGTAATTTTTATTTTTCCGGGTTTCGTCCCGGCGGCCGAGCCACTTTTGTTCCGGCAAAAGTGGCCAAAACCAGTGACGCCCCGTCCGGCCTCATTAAGGTGGGACGGACGCAGGATAACGGAGGGCGGACCAACTCGCTGCGCTCAGACAAGGCCCGCCGGATGATAAGAGCGTCCGGCCCTGGGGCCGGTCGGCAGGCGTCGAACAAGGAGAACAAAGAGGGGTGTGTACGGAAACGAAGCAAGTCCATCGCCCCTTATCAGATGTGTCCACAATTTCGGGGATAGACCAGATAGGTGTGTTTTTGTTAAACCTATCTTCTAAAAAAATGGGAGATTCAAGTCCTCTTCCATCCGTATTTTATCTGTGCCTCCCTTTAAAAGAATCTATCTTGTAACCAATTGAATCTATTGCTCTTTCATATTTCCGGGTCAGGCGTTTTTCTTGACTTAGAACTCATAAGGTGGGTAACTTACGCGATTGCTCATAGGCCTGTTGAAGGAGTTCCTGTAGTCCATTCGTGCCAAAAAAATCTCCAGACCGGCAGGGTAATTCCGAACTGATCCAGAAAATTGTTTTGGAGATTTCCCAAGCGGGGCCTCTGAGTTTTGCCCGTTTTATGGAGTTGGCATTATATGACCCCTCGCATGGATATTATATGACGCAGGCGGTTGAACAGGACCAGTCTTCGAGAGAACGCATCGGCTGGGAAGGCGACTTTTATACTGCGCCGGAATTATCACCTATTCTTGCGAAAACCTTGGTTCGTCAGGTCTTAGATATTGATGCCCAGTTAGGTCACCCGGATCCTTTTACCTTCGTCGAAATGGGCGGAGGGAACGGGACCTTTGCCTCCGATTTTCTTCAACATTGTCAGGCGGTTGCCCCTGATTTCCTGAACCGATTGTCCTACCACCTCGTAGAGCGGAGTCGGTATCTTCAATCCCTTCAAGAGTCCCGTATTCGAGCGGCTATGGAAAACTGGGGAGAGGGACAGCTAACCTGGAAGTCTTCTGTTGAGCAACTTGATCGAGACTCTGTGATTGGAGTGATGTTTTCCAATGAATTAGTGGATGCCTTTCCTGTTCATCGAGTGCGCTACGACAACCATCATCTTCAGGAAATATTCGTGGATTATGAAGGCGGGCAGTTTGTGGAGCGATTGGGTCCCCTGTCTTCTCCGAAGTTAGAAGAATATGTTCAACAGTATGGTGTGGTTCTGAATGAAGGGCAGGTCTCAGAACTCCATGTCGCGGCCGAAGAGTGGATGACTCGTGTGGCGCGTATCTTCCATCGAGGTTTGATGATCACGGTCGATTATGTTCAAACTGGGAGCGATTATTATGCGTCTGATCGGAAAGACGGCACGTTCTTATGTTACTACCGGCATTCTATCTCTACGAATCCCTATACTCGCGTGGGTGAACAAGATATGACGGCCCACGTGAATTTTTCGGCTTTAGCCAAGTCTGGGAAAGAATGTGGTTTACGACCTGTTGGATTTACCACGTTAGCCAATTGGCTCATAGGGCTAGGCGTGGACGAGATGGTGGAGGATCAGAACCAAGAATCAAAAGAGATTCAAGCCTTGACTCAGCTATTACGCCCCCATGGAATGGGCACGACCTTCAAAGTCTTGGTTCAATGCAAAGGGATTGAGCCGCTGCCCCTTCAAGGGTTACGCTACCGGGCATTTTTTGATGATGTCCTCTAAATGGAGCGTTTATTAAATGGGTAGTGAACCTGTTCCCTTTAATTATCTTCCCATTATCATCTTCATGGTGCTGGGAGTCCTCTTTGGGATTGGTTCGTTTGTGGTGGGCTATATTGTCCGTCCCAGTCGGCCCTACAGGGCAAAACTTTTGCCGTATGAGAGTGGGAGCCCTCTGTTTATGGACGCCAGGGTCCAATTCCCTATGCGGTACTACATCATTGCTATGCTCTTCGTCATATTTGATATCGAGGTGGTGTTCCTGTTTCCTTGGGCCGTGGTGTTTAAGAAGCTTGGTTTGCTGGGGCTCATTGAGATGGGATTATTTTTAGCTATTTTACTAGTCGGGTATTGGTATGCCTGGAAAAAAGGCGCATTAGACTGGGATTGAAGGAAATAGGTCTTTAGGCCTAGAAAAGCTTGGTACCTAGGCAGTACAATAATTTCCCAACTTTGGATAAGACGTTATGAGCTTTCTGGAACGCAAACTCGAGCCAAACATTATAACCACCAATTTGGATTATGCCATCAATTGGTGTCGGAAATCGGCGCTATGGCCTATGACCTTCGGTCTGGCCTGTTGTGCGATTGAAATGATTGCGTCTGTCTCGTCCCGATATGATATCGATCGGTTTGGGGCAGGGGTGTTTCGGGCCTCACCAAGGCAGTCAGATCTCATGATTGTGGCAGGAACGGTCTGCCGGAAGATGGCGCCGGTGATTCGGAGAATTTATGACCAAATGGCCGAACCCCGGTATGTCATTTCCATGGGGTCCTGTGCGACGTCGGGAAATCATTACAATAGTTATAGTGTCGTTCAGGGTGTGGATCAGATTGTGCCCGTGGATGTGTATATCGCCGGTTGTCCTCCGAGACCTGAAGCGCTCATGGATGGACTGATTAAATTACAGGAGAAAATTCAACGAGAAAAATATTTTGTTAAATAGATTGTCATTCGTGTTGGTATTCCTTTCCTTAATTTCATTAATCCCAAAGAAGTGTGGTGTATGCATCCGTTTCTTGAAACCATTAGTGCCAAGTTTCCCGAGTCTGTGATTACTGCAGAGCAAGATCCAGTCCGCGGTGATTTATGGGCGCAGGTGAAAGCCGATCAATGGCGGCATGTCGCACAATTTCTTCATGATGATCCCGCTTTGTCGTTAGACCATATCACTGATATTTGCTCGACTGATTATCCCGAGGATCTGGAACGGTTTGAAGTGATTTATCAATTTCTTTCCTTGCCCCACGGGACGCGCCTTCGGATTAAAGCACGAGTGTCGGAAGAGTCACCAGAAATTGCGACGATCAGCGATATTTGGCGCGGCGCCAATTTTTTGGAGCGAGAAGTCTATGACCTGATGGGCATTCGATTTGTCGGCCATCCAGATTTACGGCGGATCTTAATGCCTGATGACTATGATGAAGGCCATCCGTTGCGCAAAGATTTTCCTGCAGAAGGCCGTGGCTGGCGTAGCCGATTTGATTTTCTGCCAAAACTGGATGAGCCGGTTGGCGAATGGTCCGAGTCCGAAGTGTCGGATGATCAGCGGCATCAATTTATGGCGGATGATCGGCCAGGGGACAAAAAACGAACGACGGAAATGCTCTTAAATATGGGCCCGCAGCATCCCAGTACGCATGGGGTCTTACGGGTGGTGTTGGAGCTGGATGGTGAGCGCGTCAGCAAAGCCATGCCGGATTTGGGATATCTGCATCGAGGGGTGGAAAAATTGGCTGAAGGCCTGACCTATATGCAAGTGCTGCCGCATACTGATCGTTTGGATTATGTGTGTGCCATGACCAATAACTATGCCTATGTGCGGGCGGTGGAAAAATTGATCGGGATGACCGTTCCCGAGCGGGCTGAATATGTACGAACGATTATTGCCGAAATACAACGGATCGTAGGCCATTTGTTCTGGTTGGGGACGCAGGCCCTGGACATCGGCGCCATGACCGTATTTTTTTGGACTTTCCGCGAGCGGGAAGTCTTGCTGGATCTTTTTGAAAAACTCTGTGGGGCTCGCTTGACTCTCAACTATTACCGGATCGGGGGCGTCGATGCCGATCTCACGCCAGAAATTCTTTCCGCGCTACGAGAATTTTTAAAAACCTTTCCCGATCACATTCGAGAGTATGACTCGCTCTTACAAAAAAATCGCATTTGGGTGGCGCGTACCAAAGGCGTGGCCGTGATTTCTGGAGAAGATGCGATCAACTTTGGTCTCACCGGGCCCGTGCTGCGTGGGTCAGGCGTCGCCTATGACATTCGTAAACTCGAACCCTACGGGGCGTATGATCGCGTGGAATGGGAAGTACCGCTTGGCAAGGACGGTGATACCTATGACCGGTATTGGGTGCGGATGGAAGAAATGTGGCAGAGTGCCCGCATCATTGAGCAGTGCTTGGATCAGTTACCTGAAGGTCCGATTCTCGCTGTCGATGCTCAAGTCATCCCACCCCCCAAATCTGAAGTCATGCGAGATATGCAAAGCTTGATACATCATTTTATTATTTTCACTCAAGGGTTTAAACCGCCTAAAGGCGAAACCTATTGCGGCACCGAGGTGCCCAAGGGCGAACTGGGATTTTTCATCATCAGCGATGGCAGCTCACGACCGTATCGGTTGAAAATTCGATCTCCTTCGTTTATCCATATGGGAGCGTTTGATTATATGGCGCGTGGCTATTTAATTTCCGATATTATCACGATTTTTGGAACCTACGATATCGTGATGGGAGAATGTGATCGATAGCAGCAAGGTAAAAAGTTAGGAGTGAGATGGTAGAAAGAGGATATGGGTAATAATCTGTTGTGGTGAGGGTGTTTGATAATTCTACCCCACCTTTATCCTCCCCTTACAAAGGGGAGGAATCACAAGAGGACCCATTCAGACAAAAACTCAGTGGTACAGAGTTACCCACGGAAAATCCGGATGCGCCAAAAAACTACATGCTTC
>JBFJON010000025.1:0-9254 GCA_041617575.1 Nitrospirales bacterium
ACGCCTTTTTGGTAATATTGTAAGGAGCGTTGGAGGTTTGGGTTAAGGTGTGGTGATGATGGTCTTGACGACATGGGTGTTCCTCAACCATGAGTGAACCACACTCATGGTAACCTTGTGGGGATTATGGCGACAACTCTGCGAGGTGACTCAATGATCGGTGGATACTTCAGGAGTCGATTGGGTGTTTGGACGCGAACGTTCCTTTTGGTGGTGAGTCTTGGGTGGTGTCTAATACCTTCGGAAGTCTCCGGTTTTTCTTTCGCTTTCATAAGAGCACAGGGCATCCCCGAGCCAGATGGCCTGAGATCAATCTCGGAGATATTGGCATCTGAACGCACACAATCGTCAATGGTTGGGTCGATCATGGCACTCTTAGCCACTCTTGACGAAGCCGGAATCTTACCCCCTGAGGGAACGGCCCCAGCGAATCAATTGATTCATGGGTTAATCCAACTGCAGGCCGCCTTCCTGAAATCCAGCTCCCCCGAGTTAGCAGCCTATCTGATGGCTGCTGAAAAGCATTGGATAATGAAGCACAACGAAAGTGAATATGGATCGCTTGGTACCAGGGGATTAACCTCTAGGGTTTTGGAGGCGTTGATCTTCTATGATAAGGAGAATCCGATGTGGGAGGACCCAAAGATAGTGGCGGCGGTGCAGGCGTTTAATGTGACCGGGTCAGATTGGGTGTTGATTGTTAATATGTTTAGCCAGGCCGAGACGGTATTTCGTGGCCGGGGACGATCAATTCATGAATTGTATGATCAGTGGCGAGTGAAGATGCCCGTTGGGAACTCTTTACCTCATGCAACTCATGAAGACAAAGAAATGGGCTTTTGACTTTTCTCTGCTTGGTAGCAGGCGTCAGCCAGCTCCACGGCTCGGAGTCCGTCTTCTCCCGTGATGGGAACCGGTTTGCCTTTTCGAAGGGCGTGGAAAAAATCTTTTAACATCGTGACGATCGTGGGAACTGCCGGCAGAACGTGTTGAGATAAGAGTGTCTCCTGCTTGAAGATCTGGACTACGCCGTTTGTCCAATCGGCTTTCACCCGTCCTGTGGTTCCTATAATGTCAACATGGGTAATCCGACCCTGGCTTACTCGGGCAATATCCAGATGACAGGACAGGCCTGAAGGGGTTGTCAGGGTTACCTCTGCACGCCGTTCGGGCGCGGTTGGAGAAGGACGAGTCATGTCCGCGGACACGGTAAGTTTTTCATCTTGCAGTAGGACCCGCACCCAATCCAGTAGGTGAATACCGAATTCCAGAAGGACTCCATGACCTGTGCCCTGCACGATATCAACCTGTGGGCGTGCCTCTAAATGCATGGTTCCTTCTAGGGACTGCCAGGGCCCTAGGGTTGAGCCAACTTCATGGATTTTTCGAATGACTGGTTCGTATCGCAAGGTGTGACCCGTCATAAGGGGGACGCTTGCTTGTTTTGCGGCTTCGACGATGTGCCTTCCTTCCGTGGAATTCAAGGCTAACGGTTTTTCTAGGAGAACCGCTTTTCGGTGTTTTATCGCTAATAAGGCGATTGTGACATTCAAGGCCGGCGGGGCAACTACCAACACGGCCTGGATGGCGGGGTCGGCGACAAGGTCACGATAGTCTGGGAAGAATTGAATTCCGTGGTGTACGGCTTGTTGACGGCCTTTGTCCACTTGTTGCCGGCTAATTGCGACAAGTTTGCCACCGGTTTCTTCTTCGACAAGATGCCGGAGATACCGACTGCCGTGTCGTCCAAGCCCAATAAGCCCTACTGGTATTGGTGTGTTCAACGGTCGTTCCTGTAAAGGTCTATCCGGTAATATAAGAAAAAAGAAAATTTATGGCATTAGTTATTCGATTCGAATAAAACATATCGGATCTCCTACAAGGGCTGTAGGGTAAGTGGGTTCTTCGATGTGGTACGGTCGATGATGGGTTTGGCACCAGTGTTCAACCCAGGGAATTTCTTCCACCGAGGTCGTGAGCAACCCTGGCTTGGTCAGTTTGTCCATGCAATTTGCGAATAATCGAATTCCCGTCTCTCGTTCGGTTGAAAAGGCTGATGTGTCAAATGCCAAAGGGTCCGCGCGGTAATAAGAAAAAAGGACTGAAAGATTAGGGAATTCTTCCGGGTCATTCAAGACGCTGACGATCCATAGATGATCAAAGTTGCCTGTTGCAGACTCCGCCGAGCCACAGCAAAATAATATGCCGCTTTCTCCTCCAGCCTTGTTCAGGATATCCACTTCCGCCTGCCGAAGATTATAGGGGCAGACCGTGCGATTCAATTCCAGGCGTTCCATGAGTAACATCGGAATTTCTGGGACTCCTGCGCCCACGTATAAACTCCGTCCCTGTTGTGGCAGCCGGGCACGGAGGGCTTTTGCAATCGCGATCCCTAATTTCTGGCATGGCCCTCGGCGATCTTTCCAAAACGCGTCCCCGCCTTCGTCGCAATAAATCGGTCCGAGGCCTTCGTAGTCAAGAGCCTGATAGATTTGTTGAATCTGTTGTGTTGTTTTTTTTGCGAGGCGAGGTATTCTTTTAAATGCTGGAGGGGCCATTGTTAGTACCTCGTTCCTTTTTTTTTTATAGCAAAGAGCAACGAAATGGTTTGGAGCGCGGTTTTTTCATTGATTACTAAATTGGCATTCTCCTTACTAAACTTGACCAAAATAACGAATTGGTGTAATCATTGGTACTTTCATACGAGCACTCTATAGCGGAGATGTTCCATTCCTGAAACTGGTGAAGCAGTTCCCCCCCCCCGTGGTGTTATTTGCTCTCTTACCCTCCCAGACGGCAGGCCGGAGCTGGGCGTTCTCAATTCCTGTTTTTATCTGATTTTGTCCAACTGATGTCTTGGTTGGTCTCAGATTTATTTTTCACTAGGCACATGAAAAAGTAGACACATGGATATTCTCGAAGAACTTCGTCGAGTCATTCGGTTGGAGGCTAGGGCTCTCACCCATTTGGAAGAGAGTCTGAATTTTCGATTTGAAGAAGCCGTAAGAATGTTACAGGCTTGCCAAGGGAAAGTCATCTTCATGGGGGTGGGAAAATCGGGTCTCATCGCGAACAAAATTTCGGCCACGATGGTTTCCACGGGGACCCCGGCCGTGTTTCTCCATGGCTCTGAAGGGATGCATGGCGATATTGGAATTGTAGCCAAAGACGATATTGTGATTGCCGTCGGGAAGTCGGGAGAAAGCGAAGAGCTAGTGGCTTTGCTTCCTTTTATTCGGAAGATAGGGGCACGGATTGTTTCCATCACAGCCAAACTCGAGTCAACGCTTGCACGTGGGAGTGATCTGGTTCTGATCACTCCGATTGAAGAGGAAGCCTGTCCTCTGAACATGGCTCCTACCTGTAGTACTACGGCTGCTTTGGTCTTAGGGGATGCCATTGCCATGGCCTTGATGAAGCTCCGAAACTTTCAACCCGATGATTTTGCTTTATTGCACCCTGGTGGCCAATTAGGGAAGCGGTTGCTTTTTACGGTTGACGATTGCATGCGCAAAGGGGACGCCAATCCGGTTATTGATTTGTCACAGTCCATTCGGACGATGTTGTGCGAAATGACAAGCAAGCGAGCTGGGGCCGTTTCTGTCATTGATGATCAATCAAGGCTTCTTGGTCTGATTACCGATTTTGATATTCGACGTACGTTGGAAGAAGGAAAGGACTTGTTTGCGATGACGATCGCTGAGGTGATGAATACGAAACCAAATTTTGTCTACGCTGATGAAAAAGCAGTCACTGCGCTGGAATTTATGGAAAAACGCGAAAAACCGATTTCCGTGCTACCCGTTCTAGACCGCCAAGACAAAGTTGTTGGGATGATCCATCTTCATGACCTTATTGCGCGTGGGTTATAAATGAAGAGCCCATGAAAATGATTTCAGGACATTGAGTTCCATCTCATCATCAGAATCTTTCAGTTACCTTGATCGCAGCCTTTCCTATGGATTGGTTGGACTTACCTTCCTTCTATGTTTCAATATCTTGAACCACATCAGTGAGTATTTTTTTCTCGCATTGGTGGCTCTGGGGCTGCTCAAGATCTTTTATGAGAAATCTTTTTCTTATATACCGACGTCCTTAGATGTACCCATCTTGATCTTTCTAGGATGGATTGTCTTCACGCTCCCTTTTGCTATAGATCCAGTCTATAGCCTTGTCGAATGGAGAAAGGCTCTTCCTCGGTTCTTAATTTTTTGGTTTGTACTTCATGTGGTAAGAAATCAATCGCAGGTGAAAGCTATACTTCATGCGTTTGTTATTGGGTTGGGAGGTTTATGTCTCTTCGAAGTGATAGATTTTTTTGTCGTTGGGGGTAGAGCACTTTCCATGGATGTTCGAGCCGGGTCATTTTTCGGAGCTCACCAATGGCTGAGTAATTATCTTGTTATTGGTGGACCGTTTCTGTGGTTAAGTTGGGTCAGTCAAGAATATGTTTGGGAAAAAGTAATGAATAGTCTTGTGGGTTGTGTTTACCCTTTCGCTTTATTTTTAGTTCATACACGATCCGTATGGCTTGTCGTACTGGTCCAGATCAGTCTATTTATTCTTTATAGGATCACGGGAAAGTTTCTTCTTTCCATTGGGGGCATACTGCTCAGTGTCTTGGCTATATTTATTTCGTTGAATCTTTCCAATGAATTTCAAAATATCCTCTCCAAGAATGATTTTTCGAATCCATATACCTTGCATCTGAGGTTCAATACGTGGAAGGTAGTTTTACAGGATGTTCGGAATTCTCCAATTGTTGGTTCTGGATTTGGCAAACACAGCTTTCAAATCCTTCATCCCAATTTACCAAAGGAGATACACGAACATATTCATAATATGTTTCTTGGTACTGCGTTTCAATTGGGTATTCCTGGGTTGTTTCTTTTTCTAGTTCTATTTTGGAAGATTCTTTCCGATTGCGGCTCTTGGTTAAGGGATTCTGTTGGACATGATTCCTTTAATTCTCAGTTGGCCATGGCAATTGGACTAATGACCATTGGTGTGATGATCAGGAATAGTTTTGATGATATGTTTCATGGAGCTATTGTCTATCTCTTTCTACTCTTTGTTGCGCTTGGATTTTGTCTGAACCGGAAGAGGGTCATGGTTTGGTCCTGGTCTAAGTTCAATGCCTGATAGAAATTAATCTCTGAAGTTCAGTCGCGAGGTCCCCTTTTTCAACCTTTAACTCTAAGAACTTTTTCAGACATTTTGCATAGGGGTTCTGTAGCAAACATCAAGGTTGCGCGGGTTATTGCCAGATTAAATACAGGTGGGCCTGCAATCCATGCGATTTCTCTTGCCAGAGAGCTTCCCCAAAAAGGATTTGAATGCAGCCTGTTTACAGGAGTCATTGCCAAAGATGAAGAGGATATGTTGCCTTTAGCAGTCCAACAAGGGATTCAACTCATCGTGATTCCAGAGCTATCCAGAGAAGTCTCACTTATAAAAGATGTGCGGGCATTTATTAGGTTGTTGCTAGAGTTAAGAAGATTTCGTCCTGATATTCTTCATACGCATACTGCGAAGGCTGGTGCGCTTGGGCGCCTTGCCGCGTTGTTTGTGAGAATACCCGTTCGGATCCATACGTTTCATGGGCATGTCTTTCACGGGTATTTCGGGTATGCAAAAACGCAAGTGTTCTTATGGATTGAGAGAATTTTGGCTTGTTTCACCGATTGCATTGTGGTGTTGTGCCACAGTCAGATGAGAGAACTCGTGGACACTTACCGTATTGCACCAGAAAAGAAAATTCAAATTATTCCACTCGGCTTTGATTTTTCCTCTTATCAAGGTGAGAATATTCCTAGAGAAGGGACGAGAAGAGCCTGGCAGCTTACGTCTATGCATTATGTCTGTGGGTTTATTGGAAGACTGATACCTATTAAAAACCCCTTATTGTTTGTTAGGGCCGTTCAGTTGTTGATGCGACAAAGGGGCGCAAAGCCGAACGATGATGGGAGATCGCAGGAATCCATCGCCGCGGTTATTGTAGGAGGCGGAATATTGGAGCGTCCACTGAGAACCTTTGTTGAAGGGCATGAGTGCAAGGCACAATTTAAATTGGTGGGCTGGCAGAGCGATATGGCCAATATCTACTCGGCTTTAGATGTTGTTGTCCTGACTTCGTTAAACGAAGGAACTCCGGTGGCATTGATTGAGGCCATGGCAGCTGGTAAACCCTTTATTGCGACTAATGTAGGCGGAGTAAGAGACCTGATGGTTGGGAAAGGGAATGCTGTGAAGGGAAACAATGGCCAGCAATTTATGGTTTATGGTAACGGCATCTTGGTAGAATCCCAGAACCTAGAAGGCATGAGCGCTGCCCTGTGTTATTTGTGGAACAATCAGGAGCATGGGCGTCAGATGGGGCGGGTTGGACGAACGTTTGCTTTCGAGAATTTTGGCTTGGATCGTTTAGTGAATGATGTTCACGATTTGTACGTGCATGAGCTTGCCAATAAAGGTATCCTGATTTCTTAGGGGAAATTGGTCTGAGGGAAAAGAAGCATAGGCACCAGTTTAGGTTTCAAATCAAAAGTCTTTTGGATTGAGGTAAGGCCACATGAAAATCTTAATTACTGGAGGGGCAGGCTTTATCGGGTCATATTTGGCGGAGGCCCTGCTTGAACAGGGTGATGAAGTGTTTATTATTGATGACTTGTCAACTGGAAGTGTAGAAAATATTGAACATCTTCAAGCGCACACTCGATTTCATTATTTCTTTGAAACGGTGATGAACCGGCATGTTATGGCTGAGTTAATCGACCGTACTGAGACGGTCTTTCATTTAGCCGCTGCCGTAGGAGTCAAATTGATTGTGGAGAGTCCTGTGCGGACTATTGAGACCAATGTGAAGGGAACAGAAATCGTACTTGAATTGGCAAGCAAGAAACGGAAAAAAGTGGTAATGGCCTCCACCAGTGAAGTCTATGGTAAATCTACGCAAATCCCTTTTTGTGAACATGATGATTTGGTTATGGGGCCACCGACTAAAGGGCGGTGGAGTTATGCCTGCTCAAAGGCCCTGGATGAGTTTCTTGCCATTTCGTATTGGAAGGAACGGCAATGCCCAACGGTCATTGCGCGTCTATTCAATACTGTGGGTCCTAGGCAGTCGGGTCACTATGGAATGGTCATTCCCCGTTTTGTGTCCCAGGCGTTAGCTGGTGAGCCCATTACCGTGTTTGGTTCTGGGAACCAAACGCGATGTTTTGTTTGGGTCAAAGATGTTGTGCAGGCACTGGTGTTATTGTCTCAGCACCCTGAAGCCATTGGGCAAATATTTAATATTGGCAGTTCTCATGAAATTAGCATGGCGAACTTAGCTGCTTTGGTCCAGAAACTCACCGGATCTGCTTCAGATATGCAATTTGTTCCCTACGATCAAGCCTACGAAGCGGGATTTGAAGATATGGAGCGGCGAGTGCCCTCCTTGGAAAAAATTCATACGCTGATCGGGTATCAACCAAGCCTGGGTATTCATGACATTCTATTGAATGTCATTGATTATTGTAAGCGACATCCTATTTCATTAGCCTCATGAGCATGATGTTGATTTTTGGGGCAGCCTTTCTGTTGGCTGTCATTTTTACTCCTCTTGTTCGGCGAATGGCATTGGCCTACGGGTATGTCGTGTACCCAATGCAGGATCGCTGGCATCGAAGCCCGACGCCTGCCCTTGGAGGCGTGGGGATTTTTTTTGCCTGTGTTTTGCCTCTATTGTTTGTATTGCCCTCGGATGACATTAGGCCATGGGCCATTCTTGGTGGTGCTAGCATGATGTTCGTCCTGGGTCTTCTGGATGATTTCTTACACATCAAGCCTTATTCCAAACTTATCGGCCAGATCATAGCCACATCATTTATCATATTTCACAATGTGGCCTTTGAAATCCCTTCTATACCCCTGGTAGGCCTTGTCCTCACGTTTCTGTGGATCGTGGGTATCACCAATGCCTTTAACCTTCTTGATAACATGGATGGCCTATCTGCGGGGACGGCAACCATTGTGGCACTGTGCTTAGCAGTTTCTGGCATGATGACCGGTAACGGGTTGGTGACGATTTTGGCCGCAAGTGTCTGCGGAGCGTCAATTGGATTTTTGATATTTAATTTTTATCCAGCAAAGATTTTTATGGGGGATTCGGGGAGCCTATTTCTAGGATTTAGTTTGGCGGCGTTGGCCATAACCGGCAAAGGAGAATATACGACAAACATTTTCTTTGCCATTTTAATTCCAGTGTTGGTTCTGGCCGTTCCCATCTTTGATACTATTTTTGTCGCATTGCTTCGGTTTTTCAATGGGCGAGCCATTTCGCAGGGTGGGCGAGATCATTCCTCGCATCGTTTAGTAGCATTCGGACTCTCAGAAAGAACGACGGTCCTCCTGTTTTATGGGATGAGCCTTTTTTGTGGAATGGTGGCTCTACTTGGACTGCAATTTAACATGATGTACCCATCAATATTAGCCATTCTTATCGTCATCGTCTTGTGCTATTTCGGAGTTTTTTTGAGCGGGATTGTCGCTTATGGCCATAAGGCAGAGAATCTCGAGAAATCGTCCCATGGGTTTACATTGAACCTTTTCCTGATGCACAAACGACGTTTAGGAGAGATCATTGTTGATTGTATCCTTATCAGTAGTACCTTTGCGGGTGCATTTATCATTCGGTTTGATGGTCTACCCGCTGAATATTTTCCAGCTATTGTTCAAGCTCTTCCCTTACTTCTTCCATTGAAGCTTGCCCTATTTTTCTACTTCGGATTGTATCGGGGGCTTTGGCGTTACGTTGGTATTCAGGATTTACTCAATATATTGAAGGCGGTGACATTGGGTAGTCTGGTCAGTGTCGTTCTTATGGTCATGGTCTTCAGGTTTGAAGGATACCCCCGTTCGGTCTTTGTCATTGATTGGATGTTGTTATTGCTAGCGGTGAGTGGAGTACGTCTTCTGGTCAAATTTATTGATGAATACCTCGGTACCTTAACCGAACAAAAAGGGAAGCGCTTACTAATTGTTGGGGCAGGAGATGCCGGAGAAATTGCCTTGCGAGAATTGAAAGCCAATCCGCAACTAGGATACATTCCCGTTGGTTTCATTGATGATGATTCACAAAAATTGGGACGAAGTATAAACGGGGTTCCTATTCTTGGGGCCAGGGAGAAATTGCCAGAAATTGTTCGAAATCTTGAGATACAAGAAATTCTTATTGCCATTCCGTCAGCTGATAAAAGGAAATTGTTAGG
>JBFJON010000026.1:0-9103 GCA_041617575.1 Nitrospirales bacterium
ATAAAAAATGGCCGAACGATATTGGGTACCGGCATCGTTGCCCTGCCGATTCAATGTCGTTGGATCGTGAATGCCGAAAAAAATTTCCAGAAGTTCCCTGTAAGAAATCACATTGGGATCAAATCGAATCTGAATAATCTCGGCATACCCGGTGGTTCCGGTGCACACCGCCTCATAAGTGGGATTGGGACGTCCGCCGCCCATGTATCCCGACTCCACCCGGTCCACCCCTTTGACCTGATCAAACACAGCTTCTAAGCACCAAAAACAGCCCCCACCCAATGTGGCCAGTTCACTTCCTGTTGATGTTGCTTGGGATGTTTCCGTCATGCTGCACTCCTATTTTTGTGTAACATCGGTGAAGATCAAATAGCATTCTAAAAGTCAAAGAGTTATACCATGCCATGGTGCTTTGGGCTACTGAATACATCGTAGTCCCGATATTTGTCATTTTAGAATTGACCCACTTTACTTCCTCTGTCATGTTTTTTAAGCTGAGGGTCCATCAAGTGGCATCTTCTGTTTTTGCTAAGGAATGCAACCTATGCGAGTGGTTTGGGCAACGGATATCCATTTGAACTTTCTGAGGCCACAGGAGCGAACCGCCTTTTTTTCGTCTATTCATGATTGCCACCCAGATGCTGTCTTTATCACCGGTGATATTGCGGAAACTCCTTGCCTGCGTGAGCTTCTTCATGAAATGCAACAAGCGATTGACGTCCCGCTGTATTTTGTCTTGGGAAATCACGATTTTTACAGTGGATCAATTAAAACCGTTAGACGTGAAATCCAAGATTGGTGTCGGACTCAATCGGGACTCACGTATCTCTCTTCCTCAGGTTTCATTGAACTCACCCCCAGGACTGTCTTAATAGGGCATGATGGTTGGGGCGACGGGCGGTTTGGAAATTACCAACAGTCTCCTGTCAGGCTCAGCGATCAAGAATTGATTCTGGACTTTCAGGGTCTGGATCGGGAGGCTGTCCTCGCCAAGCTTCACGCCTTGGGAGATGAGTCTGCCGCCTATCTCCATGAAATGTTAACCACGGCATTGGACTCCTATGAACAGGTCATGTGTCTCACCCATGTGCCACCATTTAAAGAAGCCTGCTGGTATCAGGGGAAAATGGGCAATGATGATTGGTTGCCGTATTTTGCCTGTAAAGCGATGGGGGATGTGTTGTTGGAGTTGGCACAAGTCCGGCCAGATTGCCACCTGACAGTACTTTGCGGCCACACGCATCATGCCGGGACTATCCAAATGTTACCCAATCTTTACGTGAAAACCGGGTCAGCTGAGTATGGTCAGCCTCATGTGGAAGAAATTCTTAGTATCGAGTAGGGGTTGCCTCTGAAAGTAGCAAGTGTGTCTGTGTAGGGGGAATCGTGGAAACCTTTACACGAATCGTTGCCGGTCTTCGTCTGTGGGAACTCGGCAAGAGTCTGATTTCCCCATCCATTGATATCGATGGCGGGCAACAAAGTCGTAGAATGGATCTCGAATCTGGCGAGGGATAATCATGAGAACTCCAAACAGGGACCAAGGAATTCCCAAGTGTCGAAGAATCTTGAGGGCCGCGGTGGATTTCGTAAACAGTTTTCCCTGGTCGATCAAAAGAAAGGTTTCGTATTCATCGGTTGGGAGTTGAAAGTGTCGCAGGATTTCTTGGGCCGGTGGCGACTGGAGAGTGCCGAATTTGAAGAGACCATGAGAGTCTCGATCCAATACAAAGTTCACAAAGGCATTGCAGAAATTGCAGACCCCATCAAACACGATGACTCTTGTATGTTTGTCCCACTCATGTGGGAGGACTGGTAATCCTTGTTTCATGTTTGGCTGTTCCCGATCTTCGTGTGCGGACCAATAAGGCAGAAGTCCATAAATACTTTGCTTGGAGGTATCATACCTGAAAATCCTATATGGTTTTAAGGCTTCGGGCATCAGGGGCTACCCTGCGGTGGCGGGGGGGCGCCCGAGAATTTGATGTGCACGAGCTTTGAGCCATGCGTGTATTGGCACGAGATCGAAAAAAATGAGGTAGACAAACGGAATTAAGAGAAAATTGACATCCATCAAGACAAAGGTGGCTATATGAAAACTGGTGACTCCCAGAACAAACGCGAGCCGCAACTTGACGGATTTGATGAAGAGAATCAGGGGAAAGCCCAGCTCGAAGGCCAGGACGAGAATGCTGAAGACTTGAATGATATCCGGGTGTTGGGCCAGCTCAAAACTGAGCGCATTTTTGAGAACTTCTCCTTTGTCGTTCACGCCCCATCGGATTGATCGGTGAATTAAGACTTCCTGGATTCTGCCTTCTCCAGCAAACCAGACCCAGCCCGAGACTCGTACTTTGGCAATGACACTCCAGAAGTAAAACAATGCCACATACAGTTGCATTGTTTTAATGGGCCAGCTGGCCTCCCATTCCTGAACTTCCTTCGGATGATGAAGTTGTCTGGCATCGCGAGAAAGGACTTCGCCACACTTGGATAGTAAAAAGAGGAAAAGAATCTGCATGGGTATGATATACCGATGGTGAACGTCTCCTGAGAAGCTATCTCGTACTCCTTTCAGGTAAAAAATACAGAGAATGATCACGACAATCGATGCTCGGGTATTTTTTCCTAAAATCATCGCGATGGTGGCACTCATCAGAATGGCATACATGAGAAACGAAAGTGCCGGCACATGATATTGAATCCCTAATACCTTGAAGTACCAAATGGGCTCAATAAAGTAATACATGGCCCCTATGGGGTTAAGAGTCAGGACGGTGGCAAATTGATACGTGTGAAAGAACAGCAGCCCAACCCCAATGTACATGCGTAATAAGCCCAGACTTTCTCCAGAAAATCCGGTGAAGAAAAATTGATTCCAAATTCGACTCGCCGATTTACAGAAGGCCATGGTTCCACCTCTTGACCCATTGATTTTGCCAGTCGATCACGGCCTGTTGCGTTTGAATCTCGACCTTGCTGGCATCCCCTTTTGCAAGATCAGCCTTTTTGTAGATCCGTCTTTGCTTGGAGGACTCAATGCGGACGATAAATTTAGGGTCGGCAGGTTCAAATCGAAGAGTTTTGTTGAGGGTCCAAAACATTCGCCACTCCCAATCTACTGAAAAATTTGGCTCATCCTCATCTAATCCTCGTACTAACCGGTTTAGGGCTCCCAGTTCGGTATTGCCTTGTTTATGTTTAGGGGGGGCGGTGCCAAATATCCTTGAATAATACAACCGCTTAAAATTTGGTTTGGGAATATTCAGATCTTTATAGGATACGTAGCTGATTGATCCGTCGCGGTGGGTGACACGAAGTCCTTTCCGCATGGCCGCCTTGTCTTTGATACTTTTTGAAATGGTTTCGCTGGGTTGGTATACGCTATACATGGGGACCCAGGTAAGTGGGAAGCGATCAATGCGAAAAATAACCGCAGCCCATATGACAATTAAATATAGGACAAGAATGATATTGACCATTCGCCTATTCAATGAAGGGATTCCTTTTTAGACAAAGTGAGAAAATAGGGGCTGTTTTTCCCTCTCTCAAAATGGAGGGAAATATTCGTGGATTATTATCTTGTAAAAGTAGCACACCCCAAGAATGAAAAAAAGCAAAGGAGATGGTTTCCATCCTAGCATTCGGTATGATGACCTCGGGATTAGTAAGATAAATATCCTTCGAGAGTAGAATGTTGCCCTTCTTGATTAACAGTAACTTAAGTTTATCAAAGGCATTTTTCACAGTAGGAGTTTTCTAGTGACACATTTGCTTCACCCTGTGTTGAAGCGTTTCCTGCTTGTGAAACGAGAAGAAACTCCTGCCCTGCTGTGGTCCTTTTTGTATTTCTTTTGTGTGCTGGCCGCCTACTACATTCTGCGTCCGGTTCGAGACGAAATGGGGGTACTATCGGGAGCACATAAACTTCCCTGGTTATTTTCTGCCGTGTTTCTCACCATGCTTGCTGTCATTCCTGTATTTGGATGGGTGGCGGGCCATTTCCCCATTCGTCGACTCCTGCCAACGGTCTATGGGTTTTTTATTGTGAACCTGTTGGGATTTTTTGCGGCCTTGCAAGGGGGTTTTGGGCTGGAGGCGATTGGGCCAATTTTTTTTGTGTGGTTGAGTGTTTTTAATTTATTCGTCGTGTCAGTGTTTTGGAGTTTTATGGCTGATGTGTTTCCCACGGATGCGGCCCGTCGACTCTTCGGCTGTATTTCTGCGGGAGGTAGTCTTGGGGCGATGTCAGGCCCGTTGATTACCGCGATGGCTGTGAAAGGTGTAGGGGTTCAGGGCCTATTGTTGGTGTCGGGAATGTTCTTGTTGCTGGCGGTGGGATGCATTGTGGCCTTACTGAAATGGTATCACACACATCATGGGATTGATCTGGGAATCACGCATTTGTCTACTGCAAAGCATTGTGATGCTGCCCCTCCGAGCTTGTGGGTAGGAGTCATACGCATTGTCAGCTCGCCGTATTTGAGAGGTATTGCCCTTTACTTGATGTGTTATTCTGTCCTTTCCACCTTTTTGTACGCGCAGCAGACTATCCTGATTCCTAAAGTCATGCCGAGTTCCGAAGATCGCTTGCAATTGTTCGCGTCGGTGGATCTTGGCATCAATGTGTTGGCTTTTACGCTCCAGTTTTTCGCAATAGGATGGTTGCTGACCCGGTTCGGGGTCGTGGTGATGTTGGCTGTGATGCCCATCGTGTCGCTGATGGGATTTGGGGTATTCGGCCTGGCGACGGTCTTGCCGGTCTTGATCGGATTTGGTGTCTTGCGACGGGCAGGGGAATTTTCTATTACCAAACCGACGCGGGAATCCTTGTTTACCGTGGTTCCCCGTGAAGAGAAATATCAAGCCAAAAACGTGATTGATACGGTTGTCCACCGAGGGGCGGATGCGACCGGAACAGGGATTGTCTCCATGTTGCATACTTGGGGTATGGGATTGTCGCATATGGCATTTGCAGCCATGCCGATCGCCTTGCTGTGGTTAGGAACGGGTCTTTGGCTGGGGCGACGGCATGAATACATCCGCCCAAATCAATAGCGAGCTGTGTTGAGTATTGTAACTTTTGGCTAGCCATCTCAAGATTTCCTCGGCCCTTTGAGGTTTATTTTCGAAGAGGGACTAAAGGTAGGGTGAGGGAAAGACTTCATTAGATGGTAAAGCATTATTGAAATTACGAAAATTATGAAATCCAACCAAAAAACATTGTTATTGATGTTGCTGGTGACCCTGACGATTTTCGGTGGCGCTTTGATTTATTTTACGATGGAGTATCTTTCATCCGTTACGCGGGGTGATGCTCCACGGACATCAGAGACCATTCATCAAATCGGGTTTATGTTTCTTGTGGTGACCATGATGGCTGGATTTCCCGCTGTGGGGATGGGTGCTTATGTGATGTATCTCGGATCAAGAATTCGTGCGACGGGACAATGGCCGCCAGCCGGTATGGGATTTCAGTCCAAATCACCCATCATTCTAGGGGCTCGAGCCAACCTTATTGCCTTCAGCACAATGGGATTGGGAGGAATGCTCGCGATGACTGGATTGTTCTTACCCCTGTTGGGTTGGCGTTTAATGACCATGCTTGGAGAATGAACGGTCAATTTCTATAAGATTTTCCTACGTCGAGAGAAGTCCCTTCCGAACAAAGGATAAGAAAATTTTAAATGTACGATTTACCATGAGCGCAACACATGACTAAGTGGGACTGGGCCATTCTGGCAGCCTTTATCATTTATGCACTTTATGCCGGATTTCGCGAAAGAACACGGGCCTCACAAAATTTAGATGAATATTTTTTAGCCGGGCGGAGTCTCTCTGGTTGGAAAGCGGGCCTGAGCATGGCGGCCACGCAGTTCGCAGCCGATACGCCTCTTCTCGTGACCGGCCTTGTGGCGACAGCGGGGATCTTTGCCCTATGGCGTTTGTGGATATATGCGTTGGCCTTTCTCCTGATGGGATTTTTGTTGGCGCCAAGCTGGCGTCGCGTGGGTGTGTTGACCGATGCAGAATTGACCGAGGTGCGTTATGGCCATCGTGCCGCTGCGGCACTCCGGGGAATAAAAGCCATCTATTTTGGCACTATTGTAAATTGCACCGTCTTGGCCATGGTCCTCCTGGCCGCGACACGTCTGGCTGAGCCGTTTCTTCTTTGGGATCAATGGTTGCCATCGGTCTTCTTTGAATTCTGCGTCCACGCTGTGCAATGGGCAGGTGTGCCATTTGCTGTTGGGGGGCTGGAAACAGACACGATTTGGGTTCGTTCCACTAACAATTTATTCTCAATTGGTGCCATTGTATTGGTGACTATGTTGTATTCCACGACCGGTGGATTGCGAAGTGTGGTCACCACGGACATTGGGCAATTTGCCATAGGTATTGTGGCGAGTGTGGGATTTGCTTGGGTAGTGGTGGATCATGTGGGTGGCCTAACAGCACTCACTCACCGAATCCAAGAGCAGTTCACCACGTCCGCAGGCTACCCCCTAACAGGCAATGAACTCTTGGCCTTTACGCCGTTTGGTGCCAATGATGCGACAATGATGGTCCTCTTTGTCTATGGATTTCAATGGTTGTTACAGATGAATGCAGATGGTACCGGGTACTTGGCTCAGCGCTCCATGGCCTGCCAGACCGATCACGATGCGCGTCTGGCGGCTGTGGTGTTTACCGTGGCGCAAGTTTTGTTACGGAGTTTGATCTGGTTGCCTTTGGCCCTGGGCTTACTGGTAATTTTTCCGCCACTTCCAGGCTCAATCGATATGGCGGCACGGGAAGGGACCTTTATCCAAGGAATCGACAAACTTTTGCCGGCAGGCTTAAAAGGGTTGATGCTGGTTGGCATGTTAGCCGCCCTGGCCTCGACCGTGGATACACATTTGAACTGGGGCGCCTCCTATTGGACGAATGATGTGTATCGCCGGTTTATTTGTCAAAACTGGTTAAAACGTGCCCCATCTAATCGAGCATTAGTGTGGGTGGCGCGTGGAAGCAATGTGCTTATTTTAGTCATTGCCCTCTGTATTCTTCCATGGCTGTCCTCGATTCAAATGGCTTGGCAGGTTAGCTTGTTATTAGGGGCAGGAATGGGTGTATTGCTCGTGTTACGGTGGATTTGGTGGCGTATCACCGCATGGGGCGAATTAGCCTGCATCATGTCATCGATCGTGATGGCGCCGCTCCTGTTGTGGGGTTTGCCGGATCAAGAGGAATTGCGGTTATTCATCATGGGTATCGGTTCTGGAATAATCGGTATAGGGATCTCGTTATTTACTGGCCCGGAAGATCATCACCGCTTAGAAACGTTTTATCGACGAGCGCAACCACCAGGGTTTTGGGGACCCATTGAACAACGCGTTCATCCGGATCATCCAGAAAGTTTCCAACGTTTTTGGCGAGCGGTTCTGGCGATGGGGCTTGCGGCCCTGTCCATATTTTGTTTTCTGACGGGGATAGGGTCATGGATGGTCGGCAGTCCGGCGCCGCCATGGATGCCCTGGCGTGAAGTCTGGATTGCCGGGCTGCTTCTGCTGGGTACGATGTTATGTCCCTTGTGGATTAAACTTGGGTTTCAACAATCCAACAATGTGAGTCAGCCGAGTTAACAGATGAACGATTGCGATGCAATGAATCAAACTATTCTGCAATGGATGTCCCGCAGTCCCACGGCCTGGAAAATTGATCGCGAAATTGGATATTTGCAACAAGATGTCTTAGGAGGAAGGGAGTTGTTTTCTTACTTACGGAATAACGTAGTGCTGGATCGTGAATGGTTAAAAACCAACCTGAGTGTAGATTTCAAAGCCAGCGAGGTGAAAGGATTGCAGAAAATGGATAAACCCAAAAACACGAGTAAGCTGGCCTTACTTGGTGCCACCGCCTCGCACATCCAAATCCAACCCGATCATTTCCCAACTGTATTTGATCTCAGCTAGGTTCGGTTTGATACGGTTGGGAGGGTCGTTGTTTCCTACAGGTCTAGAGGGATTCCTCAAAGAGGGCTTGAGCATCGGCCCACACCATGCCATCGGGCAACCCGTCCATCCAATCACCCGCCTCATTGGCTAGTCGAAAAGCATACTCTCTGCCGACTTTTTTCAGGATCACTTCTCCCCCATTCACCCAGGTTTGAAGGGTATCTATTTCTTCTAGCCACATGGCCATCTCCCTATAATTTTTGTGGATTTACACTTACGCTACACGTATGGCCGCAGATCAACAATTCCCCAAAAGTCCTATGTGCGATCTCATCGATTTTGGGAATTTCACTACCAAGCCGTCAATCAAACCGCGCCTAACACAATCCTAGGATTAGGATTTTATCCTCTATTATCGCCTCAGCTTCGAACTCTCTTGGCCTGCCCCAGCTGAAAGAAATGCTAGGAGATAATGTTCACTTTAATCAGCATAACCACCATGAGGCGAAAGACGGCCTCCTGCAGCCTGGGCGCATGGCTTCCTCGTGACCCCGCCACATTGAAGATACATGCCAACGGTGGCAGGCCGACGTACTCATCGGAGTCGATCACATTGGCTTAGGTTCTGGGTAAATAGGCCGGTGTAAGCATTTCGGTCAAGGGGTACTCAGTAGGAATCAGGCCGTCCTCAGCTTTGCGTACCCTCGAACACCAGCCTCCGTGGGGCAAATCACAGTGGATGGCCGCGTCGAGCCCATCACGGTCAGTTCCGGATTGGTCGCCTGAGAGAATCCTGGTGATTATGATAGGAATAACCTAGTACGGGATGGTCGCCAGAGAAAAATTGGGTCAACGCACCCTATAAAATCTGGGAAATAATGGGGAATAGGGTAAGACTCAGCGAGAGGCGAAAGTCTGGGAGGTAACCGAATGGGGGATTCGACGCAGTATAAATTAGTGAAACTTCAACGAGAAATATTAGTGAGCCTCGATGAGGCGAAGGGGGGTGGGCTTATCAGATAGTTAAACCACTATAGACGCGGCAGGATCAGGGACCAATACTCACTAGCAGCATGGCAGAGGTCTGAGCACCTTGGGCTTCAGCAGAAACTGAATTGATCGGCTGGTTATGAGCGATTTTGAGGCTTACGGTTTGCTGACGATGG
>JBFJON010000027.1:0-9066 GCA_041617575.1 Nitrospirales bacterium
CATGGAAGTCCACCACTGTGGCGCCTCGACTTCCTCGTACAATTACATCAATTGCCATAATCTTAAGAACCTTATCGGCCCATCGAATACCAGCTTAAAATTTTTTCTGGCATATTTGGTCTTGTTGCGCATTACTACCAGCTCGTCTTCATGATTGGCGAAACATTCTCCTCACTGTTTCTTGTTGTTTCACTCATATTGGCCTTCTTAGTGTTTTTCCCTCTCCACTCCTGATAGAATTTAATCATCCATGCCACCTGCCATTCATCCGATTGATCTTGTCGATATTCTTCGTCGACATCGTTTAACCCCCGCGATTGTATTTTTGACTTCTCGCCGAGGGTGCGATGAGGCTATAGACACCTTTATTCATAGCTCAGCCGGCGTATCATCTTCCCATTCTGAGGCCATTCGTACATTTCTGGAACAATTCACCAAGGAGTTTCCCAGTATCGCCAATCATCCACTCATTCCCGTGGTACAAGACTATGGCGTGGCCGCCCATCATGCAGGCCACCTTCCTTCCTGGAAAATGGCTATTGAAGAATTGATGCGCCAGGGGCTACTTGATGCCGTCTTTGCCACTACCACACTCGCGGCCGGGGTCGATTTCCCAGCTCGCACCGTGGTCATTAGCCAATCCAGTGTTCGCAAATCACAGGATTTCACAGACTTGACCGTCAGTGAAATTCAGCAATTAGCCGGGCGTGGCGGCCGACGAGGAAAAGACTTTGTGGGATTTGTCGTCGTGACACCATCGCCCTATATCGACCTGCACGTCCTGGGCAAAGGACTCACCGGTCATCCCGAATCGCTTGATAGCCAATTCGTCGTCTCTTATCCCATGGTGTTAAATCTCCTTAAGGCCCATACCATCGATCAAATCGAGGGGCTTCTGGCTAAAAGTTTTGCGCAGTTTCAACTGAATCAACGAGCGGCAGTTCATCAAGACCGGTTAGATGAGGTACACGAGCAATTGTCGCCCTATGGCCCAAGAGAATGCGCGGATTGGGTGGCCCAATGGAAAGTGTTTGATTTGGCTCGCCGCCGCAAAGCCCACCTTCGGCCGGTCGCGAATAACGATACCCCCTATCTTGCGGCCTGTTTACCCTTTCTTACCTCGGGGCGACTGATTGGCCTGGCCAAAGGTCCAGCTATTATTCTTCGCCAATATCGAAGCCGTGGAACCGACATCCCCATGTTGTCCGTTCTTCATGCCAAAGGCACGATTGGAGAATGCCAAGCACAAAGGGTGGCACAAATCTATGATCACGTCTATGAATTTCAACCCATTCGAACTTTGCCTTGGTGTTCGCCATCCACACTCCAACAGTTCAAAAACGTGCTTTCCCAATTGCCGGCCCGACTACCCACCGTGCCAATTTTTGAAGCCAATCAAGAACCAGACGACCCACTCCTAACAGAAATCTTAACGGATCAATTTGCTTGTCCTACTTGCCCATCAAATCCCGCCTGCAAAAAAGACTTCCCTCTGGCCTCACGCCTTCGACTTAAAGCCCAACAAATAACCAAAACGATTCACGCCTTACGCGATGGGCTCTGGCATCAGTTTCAGGAGAAGAGCGATGTGCTGCATAAGTTTGGGTATGTCACAGCCAGCTCTCAATTGACCCCCGATGGTGAATGGGCACGTTTGATTCGCATTAACCATTCATTGCTCATTACGGAACTCATTCGGATGGACGCTTTTTCAGGTATTGCACCATCTTTGTTGGCGGGAGTGATGGCTAGTATTGCCCATGACGACGATCGCCCAAGTTCCTATATGCGTCTCACTCCCGGTCTTTCTTCCGTGCTCGCTAAAGTACGACAAGTGGCGGATTCGCTCAGTGCCTATGAGCCTGCTCCGTTATTACGTTCTGATGTGGCTGCATTAGCGGAACGATGGATTGGCCAAACCGAACTCAGGTGGGAGTCATTGGTTCGATCTACTTCGATGGCCGAAGGAGATGTGTATCGATTACTGGCCAGGACCTTGGAATTTCTTTCGCAAATCTATGGACTCAAAAGCACGCACCCGGGCTTGGCCGATACAGCTCATCTGGCCATGGTAAACATGCGTAGGGAAGTCTTGGCCGAACTGCCATAGCCATCTAAAAAAAGGTACCTATGAAAGACAAAGATCTGAAGCAGGAACTGCAATCCATACCTGTAAAATATCTACATCAGTTAGCAAGAGGGCGTATTCATCGTCACTTCCGACTGGGAAAAGTCCGACTCATTGAATGTATGCTGAGACTCCCAGCAGAGCAAAAGATGGCCCTCGTCACAGACCTGCAACACAGGGCTCCCAATACTAAGGAATCTGTTGTTTGCACCTCAAAGACTCACTCACCCAATGAGCCACGTTCTCCCTTTTACCCCAAACCTCCTTCTCGAAAATCACCCCACAGGCCTGAGGCCACTTCTCCACCAATCGATCTCCAACAGATACTTGATGGAATAGGGGTACCGGAGCCCATGCCCTTCATTCCAGATGACTGGCAACAGGAAGCCGTGAAGGCTATTGCCCATGCTGATGTGATTGTGAGTGCGCCAACCGGTAGCGGCAAAACTTTCGTCGCCATCGAAGCCATTAAGCAGGCCATGGCTGCCAAACAAACGGTGATTTATACATCGCCACTCAAAGCCCTCTCAAACACCAAATACATGGAATTTTCACAATGCTTTGGACCTGAACAAGTTGGAATTCTCACAGGGGATCGCCGAGACAATGCCCAAGCCCCACTTCTCATCATGACGACGGAAATTTTACGAAATATTCTCTATGATGCAACAAGCGGGGATCTTGACCTACGACTTCATACCCTAGGACTAGTGATACTTGATGAATCGCAATATTTGGCAGACCCTGAACGAGGGGTCGTCTGGGAAGAAACTCTTATTCTGTGTCCAACTCAAACGCGACTGCTTCTGCTTTCGGCTTCAATCGGAAATCCGGAAGAACTGGTCGCATGGTTAACGTCCATTCGCTCAACTGACTGTCATCTTATCCGCTACACAAAACGATCTGTGCCTCTGCGTGGCCTCTATTTGCACCCTACGGGTCAGCTTGTCCCACTTTTCGAAAGTCGAGATATTCAACAACGAAAAGGGTATCGTTTTCATCCGGAAACCAAACGCCTATTCAGTGAATATGAATTTAAACCATTTCATTAATATTTAAACTACAGTGCCTCCCAATTAGATAAATGGTTTCTTGATTTTCCTGCGTTTTGTTGCAAAAATAGCTCACATTGTGGCAAAGAACAGACTTTTAAGAGGACTTATATTTGTGAATGGGGTATGAATTGCGTTAAAAAATGTGTAATTGATGTAAATTAATTTCAAGCATAAAAATTGCTTTATAAAAAATTGCTTGATGCTACAGGATTGTCAGATCTACGGATAAAAAGTATTACCCACATGATATTATTTTCTTAAGACATGAAGAATCCCCCAAACAAAAGAAATTTCATAAGTCTATTAGCACTTGGCCTTGTCACGCTCAGCTGTGTGGGATGCCAAAGTCTTCAGGTCAAGAACCCGGGCGAACTTGCGATTGAAAACCATGCTTTTATAAGCCTATGGGATACATATAATCAATGCTTGACAGAGTCGAATACTCAAGAAGTACAAAGAAATCTTGCAATCTTGCATTCTGCACCAAAACCCATTTCACTTGATGACTCTCCAATTCCGGTCCCCAAACTGCTCAAAGAACTTTCGAGTACACGAAATTCTCGTTTAGCGGTCGATCCGCGAGCCATGGCCGCCTCCTGCTCCATTCATCTTGGAACAGTTGCCCACCAATCTGCTGATTGGGATACCGCCCTTCGCACATTCCAGGCCATCGTGGAAAATTATCCAGAACCGCAGTATGCTTTCTATGTTTCAAAAGCCACTCAGGCCATTGAACAATTCCCATCAGCCATACCCGTTTCTCTCTCCTCTCACGACTCTCTCGTCCGCTAGTTTTTGTAGCTTTCCCGTCCTTTTTCTTGCCTATTAATAAACAGGGCCTTCTGGGCTTCAAGTCTCTATCAAGCAAGGATAGGCTTGTGATTGGCTTTCGAAGACTTGATGGGGGGAAATTTCAGGAAAGGTTGAATAAATTACAGCAGCTGTTTCTTTTTGGGCTTATTGGGTGCACAGACATCGCATTGGCACATGCGACGGAGAGAGGTGTAGGAGTAAATTCCGGTGTCGTGCCCATCACTCCATTTGATGCGGAAGGCATAACGTCCAACAGGTTCAATATCTTCTAATAAGATGAGCAGTGGGATCGAATCTGGTTTTAAACGTCTTTCTCCAGTCCATTCATCTACACAAGCCGCACAAGGGCAATTCTGGCGCAAGTGCCGGACCGGGTACACCCCTTTATGCTCATCACTCCATGTGATACTCAAGACTCCCTTGTCGAGCCATTCCATATCTATTGGTTCAAGCGGATGTTCACTCGTCATCAGATTGGGGTCCTTCTCGTTTTTAATTTAGGAAACCCACTGTTCAAATGTTGGGAGTGATTTTCCTACGACCGCATAGAAATAGGCTTCCATCGCCGTTTCGACCTCTATGCGTACACTTCCTATGGCCTTTAAGCGAGATAAGTGTGGCAATGACAAGCGCCGCGCTTGCTCAATAAAGGCCACACTCCCCTTGGATAGAGACAGCACTTGACCCACGCCTCGCTGACCGCATTCCTCGCAAACCACTCCCCCTAACCGAGGGGAAAACCACTGTAGCATGGGTTGATTGGCTGGTTTTCCACATTCCGTGCAGCAATCAAATTGTGGACGAAATCCCGTATGACCCAGTACGTGAATCTGAAATAACAGGCTCATCAGAGCCACGTCTGCTTCCGGACTTAAAGATTCCAGTCCATGAAGGAGGGCCGAAAACATTTCGTCATTCGGGTCACGGTCCACGGTGATAGCTTCGACCATCCGAACCATCCTGGCTGCTGCGGTCATGACCATTAAATCCTCTCGAATCAAAGCAAAGCTCGTGACCAGATCAATCTGGCTAATCTGTCCTAAGGCTTCTGGAGTTTTTTGAAAGAGGGTCAAATCGACGAGACCAAATGGTTCAAGCACTCCCCCGAATCGCGTTTTCATACGGCGAGCTCCTCGGGCCACACCACGAATTTTCCCAAGATTGGGGGAATACACGGTCACAATGCGATCAGCATCCCCCCACTTTTGGCTTCGGAGAATGATCCCACGAGTTCGGACTAGCGGCATAAAAAGCTTTCAGTGGATGATCAGTAATCACCCTGAATTCGCATTATTTTACAAGCCATAGCCTAAATCGGTTAAGATTCGCGGGTCATCCCGCCATCCTGCCTGAACTTTTACCCACATCTCCATGTAAATTTTCATGGCGAAGAGTTTCTCCATCTCTTCACGAGCTTGTTGTCCGATGTCTTTGAGCCGATGCCCGCCCTTGCCAATGACAATTCCTTTTTGACTGGCCTTTTCCACAAGTATGACGGCTTGAATTTTCGTCAGTTTTTTGGTTTCCTGAAACTCTTCAATGCAGACACCCACGGCATAGGGCAATTCAGCATGGGTTGAAGCCAGTACTTTTTCCCGGATAATCTCCCCCGCCATTTGGCGCATGGATTGATTCGTTAAAAAATCTTCCTCGTACATCAGGGTTGCCAAATCTGACAGGCACGCAAATGTCAGTTCTACCAGTCGAGGAACATTCAATCCGGTTTTTGCTGAGATGGGAACAATCTCCGTCCAGGGGTAGCGTGTTCGGTACTGTTCAATCAGTGGCAGCAGGCGAGACTTGGCGACGGCATCTGCCTTGTTTAACAACAGAAACACGGCATGAAATGGTTGTTCTGTATTGGCCTGCGTGACTTGCTCGATGACATATTGATCACCTGGTCCTGGAGGCACTTGACTATCAACCATGACATAGACCACGTCGGATTGTGTCAAAATGCCTAACGCCGATTGCACCATTTGGGCATTGAGCCGATGATGCGGTGTATGGAGGCCAGGAGTATCGACGAGTACGAGTTGCCCTTCAGGATAATGTCCTACACCCAAAATTGGCATTCTGGTTGTCTGAGGTTTATCGGAAACAATCGCGATTTTTTCCCGTACTAATGTATTAAGCAATGTGGACTTTCCCACGTTAGGACGACCAAGAATCGCAAGTTGTCCAGACTTCATAACTGATATTTTAAAGAGAAAGAGTACAACCTGAACGGAATGCACTGGGTATAAAAGATGAGAGAAGGCAACGTTTGGTACTAGGGCCTGGCTGAAATAGAGGAGGGAACAGGCTCTACAAACTGATAGACCGTTTCGCCTTGACGAACCATGCCCAATCGATTTCTGGCTAACTCTTCTAAACGATGGGGATCTTTTTGAATACGAGTAATATCCTCTTGCATCGAGTTGTTAATGTATTTCAATTGTTGAATCTGTTTGATTAAATTTTGATGGTTCTCTCGTACCTGAAAGTACAAAGGCAGCCCATCGGCATTAAAAAACATCGTCCCGGCCAGCATACTCATAATCAAAAAGGCCCCGACAATCGGTAGCCGCTCAAACAGATCCCCCCAAAATCCTCGTGATACATGTTTTTTATTATTAGGTCGCATCGGTTAGGATTTGGATTGTACGGGTAGGACATTTTGGCCACGAAAAACAGCTGACATGCCAAGCATTTCTTCAATTCGAAGCAGTTGATTATATTTGGCTAACCGATCGGTCCGGGACAACGAGCCGGTTTTGATCTGTCCGGCGTTCAAGCCCACTGCCAAATCTGCGATTGTTGTGTCTTCGGTCTCCCCCGATCGATGCGAGACAATCACCCCATAGCCTGCCTGCTGAGCCATCCGCATGGCTTCAATGGTTTCCGTCAAGGTTCCAATTTGATTGACTTTAATCAAGATGGCATTTCCAATTCCTTGACGAATACCACGTCCTAAAAATTCCACATTCGTCACGAACAAATCATCCCCAACCAGCTGAACACGGTCACCCAATTGTTCGGTTAACAGACGCCAGCCTTTCCAATCGCTTTCATCCAATCCATCTTCAATCGAAACAATCGGATAATTTTTCACCAGACGCGCGTAATACTCCACCATATCCAATGAAGACTTTTTCGAAGAAGACCCACCTTTCAGATGATACGCTTTTTTATCAAAGAATTCACTAGAAGCTGCATCTAAGGCCAGGACCACGTCGCGTCCAGGTCGATACCCCGATCGATCAATAGCCTGCAAAATACTGTCCAACGCTTCTTCATTGGACCGCACGGCCGGTGCAAAACCACCTTCGTCCCCCACCGCCGTGCTCAAGCCTTTGGACTTCAAGAGAGCCTTTAAATGGTGGAAGATTTCTGTGCCCATTCGTAGGGCTTCATGAAAACTCTTCGCGCCTACCGGCATGATCATAAATTCTTGGATATCCAACCCATTATCCGCATGTGCCCCACCATTAATAATATTCATCATGGGAACCGGCAGTTCCCTTGCAGATACACCACCGAGATACCGAAAGAGGGGTAATCCCAATTCTTGTGCTGCAGCACGTGCCACAGCCAGCGAGGCACCCAGCGTGGCGTTAGCTCCAAGCCGGGTTTTCCCCTTGGTTCCATCTAATTGAATGAGCCGCGCATCCACACCAGCCTGATCCTGTACGTCCATCCCACACAGGGCCGTCACCATGTGTTTATGAATCCCCGTAATGGCTTTCGTGACACCTTTGCCCATCCATCGCTTTTTATCGCCATCACGAAGCTCTAATGCTTCGCGCGTTCCCGTTGAAGCACCAGACGGAACAGCCGCTCGTCCAAGCATTCCACTCGTTAATCGAACATCGACTTCCACCGTGGGATTTCCACGAGAATCGAGAATCATACGGGCCGTCATATCTTGTATGGCACTCATACTGTATCCCTGTTCTTTCTAAATTTTTACCTCTATCACTTATGTGTACTCCGAAAGAGGCCTTAGATCAAGATGTGAGTGAATGTTTCAACAACTCATTCACTTTCCCAGGATTGGCTGTTCCTTTTGAAGCCTTCATCACTTGGCCGACTAAAAAACCTAACACCGCCTCTTTGCCCCCGCGATATTGCTCCACTTGAGCTGGATGTTGAGCCAAGACCTCCTTAATGATGACGGTCAACTGCCCCTCATCGGATACTTGGATCAACCCTTTCTCTTTCACTAATCGTTCGGGCGTCATCCCAGTTGAATAAAGTTCGGGGAATAATTCTCGAGCGGCTTTCAAGCTCACTGTTCCCGAATCGACCAATTGCAAGAGCTCGGCTAATCGTTCTGGAACCACAGGAGCGTCTTCAGCTGATGTACCAGATGATTTGAGTTCGCGAAGAAGTTCTCCGGTCACCCAATTGCTCACCGTTTTGGGGTGAGGGAAGAATTTCACACAGGCTTCGAAGTAGTCAGCCAACCCCTTGGAATCCGTCAAAATAGCGGCATCGTATTCAGATAATTGATAGTCCTGCACAAATCGTCGCAAACGTGAGGCAGGCAATTCAGGAATCGAGTGACGGAGTTCTTCTATCCACTCGAGATCGAGTGTGACGGGCAACAGATCGGGATCAGGGAAATAGCGGTAATCATGCGCACCTTCTTTGCTTCGCATCACGGCAGTCTGACCTTTATCGACATCCCATAGCCGTGTCTCCTGCTGCACCACGCCGCCTTCCCTCAGAATTTCTGCTTGACGACACATTTCGTATTCTAATGCGTCTTTGGCAAAGCGGAACGAATTAATATTTTTTAATTCCACTTTAGTCCCCAGCGTGTCTTGCCCCTGAGGCCGAAGTGAGACATTCGGCTCACACCGAAAACTGCCTTGCTCCATATTCCCATCGCAGACGTCCAAATAGACCAACAGGTCCCGCAACGTCTTCAAGTAAGCATCGACTTCGTCTGATGAATGGAGATCCGGTTCCGTCACGATT
This sequence comes from Nitrospirales bacterium, assembly GCA_041617575.1. Classification (GTDB taxonomy): domain Bacteria; phylum Nitrospirota; class Nitrospiria; order Nitrospirales; family UBA8639; genus Nitrospira_E. The sequence continues at coordinate 8,962 of JBFJON010000027.1, forward strand.
TCTAACAGGGGCGTCCCGGCTCGATTCAAATCCACGTGACTGCCTTCGGCACCTTCATCATGAAGATTTTTTCCGGCATCTTCTTCCAAGTGCGCTCGGCAGATA